>NZ_JBNHHB010000013.1:0-94395 GCF_059091905.1 Arthrobacter sp. Dra40 | reverse complement strand
TGATCTACAAGGCCATGGGCTTCCCGGAGAAGATGTTCACCGTGCTGTTCGCCATCGGCCGCCTGCCGGGCTGGATTGCCCAGTGGCGCGAAATGATCAAGGATCCGCAGACCAAGATCGGCCGCCCGCGCCAGTTGTACACGGGCGCCCAGGAGCGCCAGTACCCGGCCCGCTAAACACCCGAATAACGACGGCGGAGCCCCGCCTCAACGCCGAACGGCCCCTGGAACTATCCAGGGGCCGTCCGTTTTGCTTCAGGAGGGGATCATCGACGCGCTTAGCAGTAGCCAGACCTTGGCGGCAGGGGTTTATCGTAAGCGCGCATCGCCGCAGCGAGGAACGAGCGGAGGTGGCTAAGCGCGTCGATGAACCCCAGCCGACTATGGAGGTCTAGCTGGCGTAGCCGTTGGGGTTGTTCTTCTGCCAGCGCCAGTGGTCCTCGCACATCTGCTCCAGCGTCTTCACGGCGGACCAACCGAGCTCCGCCAGCGCGGCCGAGGGATCGGCGTAGCTGACGGCGGCGTCGCCGGGGCGCCGGTCGGTCAGCTCGTAGGGGATCTCGAACCCTGCGGCCTTGCCGAACGCGGCGAGGACCTCCAGCACGGAGGATCCCTTGCCTGTACCCAGGTTCCAGCGGCGCACTCCGGACCGCTGCGCGATGAAGTCCAGCGCGGCCAAATGGCCGGCGGCCAGGTCCATCACGTGGATATAGTCGCGCACGCCGGTGCCATCCGGCGTCGGGTAATCGCTGCCGAACACCCGGACCTTGTCCCGGCGGCCCACGGCCACCTGGGCCACGAACGGCAGCAGGTTGTTCGGTACGCCGGTCGGATCTTCGCCGATCCGACCGGACTCATGGGCGCCGACCGGATTGAAATAGCGCAGCAGCGCCACATGCCAGCGCGGGTCGGAGGCACCCAGATCGGACAGGATGTCTTCGATCTGCTCCTTGGTCCTGCCGTAGGGGTTAATCGCGTCCAGCGGCAATTTTTCGGTTAACGGGACTTCCTCGGTGGAACCGTACACGGTGGCAGAGGAGCTGAAGACAATGGTGCGGACGTCGTGGGCATCCATCGCCCGGAGCAGGTTCAGCGTTCCGCCTACATTGTTGTGATAGTAGTGCAGCGGCTTCTCAACGGACTCGCCCACGGCCTTCAGCCCGGCGAAATGGATCACGGCGTCCACGGGTTCGGTCCCCAGCACGTGGTCCAACGCGGACTCATCCAGGAGATCGGCTTGGTAAAACCGTGCCTCCTTGCCTGATAGCTGCTTGACCCGGCGCAGCGATTCTTCACTGGAGTTAGCCAGGTTGTCGAGCACCACCACGTCATGGCCAGCGTCCAGCAGGGCGAGCGTGGTGTGCGAGCCGATGAAGCCGGTTCCTCCGGTGACCAGAATTCTCATGCCTATCAGCTTAGTAGCTGGCCCACGTTTCCCCGGCCGCGTCCGCTGCACGGCCTTGTGGAGGGGCTGGACGGCAAGGTCTAGAGTTGAGCTACCGGCAGCAGCGGAATCCCATGCGTAGACCGCAGCGGGAACATCTCGGCTGCCCTGCTCTCGCCGATACGAGCGAAAGGACGCGGACCGGATGCACCATACAGGTGGACCGGGGTGGCGGGTTACCGCCGACACCTCCGGGCACATGCTGCTGGCCCTGTATCTTCGAGACGTTGCCGGCCTTGCCGGAGCCGGATCGCCGGCGGTCTCCCCGGTGTTGCCCACCGTCCGCACCGCCGATCCACGCCAACTGACCGCGCACGTCGGCGGCCCCTCGGCGTTGCGGGGCGAGTGGGAGCGGTGGTGGGAGGACCTGGTCCGAGAGCGTCCGGGAAACGCCACCAAGCTCGCTCCGCCATCGTTCCCCGCCTTTGCCGACAGCCCGGCCCTGCAGCGGCTCCTCCAAGCCCACTTCGGCGCAGCGATGAGCTGGTCCCGAGCCAGGATGGCAGAGTATAAAAAGCTGGCGCAGGAGCGTGAAGCCAAGGGCAAATCGGGGCTGATCCGCGAACTGGTCCAGGACCGGGAGATGGAACTGGGGCGCGCGGCGCGGTCCTTCGAGTTGAAGTTGATCGAGCTGCCGCTGTGCGAGCCCCGCGCCTGGTTCGTGGAGCCGGACCGTATTTTGATGTCCCAGTCGCTGATGGACGACGAGACCACCTTCCGCAGCTACGTGCAGCCGATCGTTGAGCTGATGGTTTAGCTTCGCCTGTTTGTTCAGGCCTCGGTGCCCTGGGCCACGGTCATCACCACGTAGCCGGTGTCCGTATCGGCGGCGACCCACGCGCCGTCGTCGCGCTGCCAGCTCAAGCCCGCATAGGCAACCGATTCAAGGTCGAGCTGCTTCGCGGACGCGACCGCCCACTGGGCAACGGCCCATCCCCGCTGATCGGCGGCGGCCACCCGGAGTTCGCGTCCGGCGACGGCCATGTCCAAACCGGGATGCACCGCAGCCAGCTGCTCCAGCACCGCAGTCGGGTCGCCGGTCGTCTCGGCATCCTTGAGCACGCAGTTCAGGGCGGCAGGGGAGTGGCCGGTCAGTGCAGAAGCGAAGGCCTTGGCTTCGGCCTCATGGTCCGCGTAGGCCAGGGGATAGGCGCTGCGCTGTACCGTCTGCGCGGCGTCGGTCACCGGCATCGACTCATAGTCCGGAACCTTTTCGAGCACCTCGTAAAACTTGTTCGCCGCATACACCGGGTCCTGTACCTGTTCCTCGGTGCCCCAGCCTTGCGACGGCCGCTGCTGGAACAACCCGCGGGAGTCGGGGCCGGCCGTGTCGCCATAGTCAATATTGCGCAGCTTGGACTCCTGGATGGCCGTCGCCAGGGCAATCGACGCGGCCCGCGCAGGCAGCCCTCGTTCGATGGAGACTCCGGAGATCAGCGCGGCGTTCGCGGCCTGGTCCGGTGCCAGTTCAAAGGTGTCTGACCCAACGACGGCGGTGCAGCGCTCCCTGACCAAGGTTTGGTTCCGGTCAATGACGGTGGCGGCGAAGTAGACGGCGCCGCCGACCAGGGCCAGCAGGACGATCAGGCTGACCAGGCTTCGCCTCCGGCGTATGCGCGCTGCCCTGGACATGGCGGTGGCGTGAGAAGCTGCTAGTTGGCGTGCAGGACCGCGTTGAGCTCGACGCTCTGGCCCTTGCGCGGCAGGACTTCCACTGCGCCGGTGGTGGAGTTCCGGCGGAACAGAAGATTGGACAGGCCGGAAAGCTCCACGGCTTTGACCTGGCGGTGGTCCCCGCTGGCCACGTCGAGGAGGCGGACCCGGGTGCCGGCGGTAACGTACAGGCCGGCCTCGACAACGCAATCGTCGCCGATGCTGATGCCGACTCCGGAGTTGGCGCCCAGCAAGACACGCTCACCGATGCTGATCCGTTCCTTGCCGCCGCCGGAGAGCGTGCCCATGATTGAGGCGCCGCCGCCGACGTCGGACCCGTCCGCCACGATGACGCCCGCAGAGATGCGGCCTTCCACCATGGACGTGCCCAGCGTGCCGGCGTTGAAATTGACGAAACCTTCATGCATCACGGTGGTACCGGCGGCCAAATGCGCGCCCAGACGGACGCGGTCGGCATCAGCAATCCGCACGCCGGAAGGGACCACGTAGTCAACCATGCGGGGGAACTTGTCCACGCCGTACACAGTCACCTGCCCGCGGCGGCGCAGACGGCGGCGGACGGATTCGAAGCCCTCCACGGCGCACGGACCGAAATTGGTCCACACCACATTGGCCAGCTGGCCGAAGACGCCGTCCATGTTCAGCGAGTTGGGTTCGACCAGGCGATGGGAGAGCAGATGCAGGCGCAGGTAGGCGTCCGCGGTGTCCGCCGGAGGAGCATCCAAGTCAATGCTCCGGCTGAGCACCTCAAGATGGGTGCCGCGGTCGGCGTCGGCGCTGTCGGCGGCATCGGCCGCGAGGTCGTTTTCGGCATCCTGGCCGGCCGGCGGGGTACCCAACGCCGGGGCGGGATACCAGACATCCAAAACGGCCCCGGTGTCGGTGACGGTGGCCAGACCGGTGCCATAGGCGGTGCGGGGCGCGGTTACAGCCGTGGTGCTCTCAGTCATGGATTCAAGTCTACCGAGCGCGCCCGACGCATCGGGTACGTTGAGGGCACCGCGGGTCGGCTGGCTAAGCTGGGGAAGTGACTTCTACCATCGCCCTGGACCTGACCGCCGACGTCGCCGACCTGACCGCCGCGCTGATCGACATCAACAGCGTTTCCGGCAATGAAACGGTCCTGGCCGACGCCGTCGAGGACGCCCTGCGCACCCTGCCGCACCTGGACGTGGTCCGGGATGGCGACGCCATCGTGGCCCGCACGCAGCTGGGGCGGAAGGAGCGGGTCATCCTGGCCGGGCATCTGGACACCGTGCCGCTGCCCACCGCTGCCGGCTCCCGCGGTACCGTGCCGTCCACTTGGGACGGGACTGTGCTCTACGGGCGCGGTGCCACCGACATGAAGGGCGGCGTGGCCGTGCAACTGGCCTTGGCCGCCGAGCTCACCGCGCCGGGCCGTGACGTCACCTACGTGTTCTACGATCACGAGGAAGTTGAAGCTTCGCTGAGCGGGCTGGGCCGGTTGGCGCGCAACCACCCGCAGCTGCTGCAGGGCGACTTCGCCATCCTGCTGGAACCAACCGACGGAACCGTGGAGGGCGGCTGTAACGGCACCGCCCGCTTCGAGGTCGGCACCGTCGGACAGGCAGCGCATTCCGCACGCGCGTGGATGGGGATCAACGCCATCCACGCCGCCGCGGAGATCCTGGTCCGGCTCCGCGACCATGAACCGGCCACCGTGACGGTGGACGGGCTGGAGTACCGCGAGAGCCTGAACGCGGTGAAGATCAATGGCGGCACGGCCGGCAACGTCATCCCGGATGGCACCACGGTGGAAATCAACTACCGGTTCGCCCCCGATAAGTCGCCGGAGGACGCCGAGCTGTATGTACGCAACCTGCTGGATGGCTTCACCGTGGTGCGCACCGATGCTGCGGCCGGGGCGCGCCCCGGCCTGAACCACCCGGCCGCGGCCGACTTTGTTGCCGCCGTGGGTGCGGAGCCGAAACCCAAATACGGCTGGACCGACGTCGCACGCTTTAGCGAGCTGGGCATTCCGGCGGTCAACTTCGGCCCGGGCGATGCGCTGCTGGCCCACACCGACAACGAACATGTGCCAGCGGAGGCCATCCGTGAATGCCTGGCGGCGCTGCGACGCTGGCTGGCGGACTGACATTCTGGCAGGATCCGTCGGGTCCGGCCGCGGACTTATCCGGCCGGCGACGCAACGGAGGAGGGGAGGATGCGCTGGCATCCTCCCCTCCTCTTTCGCCGCTTGGCAGCGGATTTCACACCTTGACGGCCATTGGTTGGGTTGTGAGCGGCTCCGTCTTGCCGGACGTCCGGCTGCTCAGGAACCGGGACAGCCAATTGGCAACCCAGGACAAGGTGAAATTCACGATGATGAACAGCACGGCGGCGACGGTCAGCGCCTGCAGGATCGGACCGGCGGAACCGTAGATCTGCAGAGACCTCAGCAGTTCCGAGAAGGAGATGATGTAACCGAGCGCGGAGTCCTTCAAGATCACTACGAACTGGCTGACCAACGCCGGCAGCATCGCCACCAGTGCCTGCGGCAGTTCGATGTTCCGCAAGGACTGGCTGCGGGTCATACCGATGGCCATCCCCGCCTCGCGCTGACCCTTGGGCAGGCCGAACACACCCGAACGGACCAGTTCAGCGATGACCGATCCGTTGTACAAGGTCAAAGCCACCACGACGGCGTAGAACGGAATGTCTGCGGGGGTGCCGATCTGCAACTGTCCAAACAACAGGTAAAAGAAAATCATCATCAGCAGCACGGGGACTGCCCGCAGGAATTCAACGATCACGCCGCAGAGCCAGCGGACCGTGGCGTTGGAGGCGAGCCGGCCTACGCCGAAGAGCAGCCCGAAGACCACCGAGGTGACGATGGCAACGGCGGCGGCCTTAAAGGTATTAATCAGGCCCGGCAGAATGGTGAACTGCCAGACTTCGGCCGTCAGGAAGGGGGACCACAACTCGGGTGCCAGTTGTCCCTTGTCGTTGAGGGCCTTCAACACGAAGAATGCGGCACCCAGGAAAATCAAGACCCCGAAGATGTTGGTTAGCATGATCCGCGCACGGGCCTTGGGACCGGGTGCGTCGAAGAGGACGCTTTGCCTGATGCTCATCGGGTCACCGCCAGTTTCGTCGAGAGCCACGTGGTCAGTAGGCCGATCGGTATCACGATAAGCACGAAGCCGGCGGCGAAGGTGGCGAAAATGGCCAAAATGACATCCGGTCGGAATTCGATCATGGTCTTCATCAGACCGGCGGCTTCGGGGACCGACGCGGCCGCTGCCACCGTGGTGTTCTTGGTCAGGGCGATGAGCGTGTTGCCGAGAGGAGCTATGGCGCCCCGGAACGCCTGCGGCAGGATGATCATCCGCGCCGCCGGCAGGAAGCTTAAGCCGATAGCGCGTGCTGCTTCGGCCTGGCCCAGCGGCACGGTGTTGACACCGCTGCGGATCGCTTCGCACACGAAGGCGGCGTGGTAGACGGACAAGCCGACAACCGCCCAGAGGAAGAAGTTGAAGTCGAAGTCGCTCGAGAGATTAAGCTGCAACTGGAACACCAGGACCAAGATGCAAAAAGTCATGATGATGGTCAACGGCGTGTTACGGAAGACGTTGACGTACGCTGCACCGGCCCAGCGGAAGCTGGGTACGGGGGAGATGCGCATCAAGGCCAGCACGGTGCCTAGGACTGCGGACGCCAGCGCTGCCCAGAACGTGAGCTGGATATTGACCCAGAAGGCTGCGACGACGTCATAGCTCTCCAGCGCCGTCAGGAAGCTCTGGAAATACTCGGACAAACTGTCCATCCCCTTTCGGTGGGAAGAGGCAAGTCACGCTGTGGGGCGGGAGATCCCCGCCCCACAGTGGCTATTGCTAGGCGCAGGATTCGCCCGGCTTCGGCGGGTTCAGTTCCTTGTTGTAGCTGTAATCCACACCCTCGGTGTTCTTCTTCAAAGCTTCTTCCCAGGCTCCGTCTTCGATCATCTTGTTGATCGCCGCGTTGATATCGGCGCACTTGTCGGTGCCCTTCGGCAGACCGACGCCGTAGTTCTCCTCCGAGAACGGGTTCCCGACCACCTTGTACTTGCCGGCGTTGTTCGGCTGCGCTGCCAGACCGGCCAGGATGATGTCGTCCGTGGTCACGGCGTCGATCTGGCCGCCCTGCATGGCGGTGACGCATTCTGCGTAGCTGGGCCGCTCGACCAGGTTTACCTTGGCGGCGTGCTCATCCTTGATCCGCTGGGCGGAGGTGGAGCCGGTGACCGAGCAGAGGTTCTTGCCGTTGAGCGAGTCAGGGCCGGTGATGGAGTTGTCATCCGCGCGGACCAGCAGGTCCTGGCCGGCCACGAAGTACGGACCCGCGAAGTCGACGGTCTTCTTGCGCTCGTCGGTGATGGAGTAGGTTGCGAAGATCATGTCCACCTGCTTGTTGGCGAGCATGTTCTCCCGGTTGGCCGAGGGCGACTCGACGAACTCAATGTTGTCCTCCGAGTAGCCCAGTTCCTTGGCCACGTACTTGGCGACATCCACGTCGAAGCCGCTGAACTTGCCGCCCGAGGAAAAGCCCAGGCCGGGCTGGTCGTACTTGATGCCGATGCGGACCTTTTCGCCACCGCCGGTACCGCCGGAGGCCTCGCCGCCGCCGCCGCCGCCATTGCTGCCGCTGCCGCCGCCGCAGGCGGACAGCACGAGCGCGGCTCCGGCTGCCATGGCAGCCATTCCATAACGAATCTTTCGCATGTTTTCTCCTTGCGTTATCGGCCCTCTTCAGTGAAGAGCCAGGTGTGTCAGGGGTTAGTGTTCGAGAATCTTGCCTAGGAAGTCCTTGGCCCGGTCGCTCCTCGGGTTGGTGAAGAATTCTTCCGGCGTGGACTGTTCCACGATCTTGCCGTCAGCCATGAAGATCACCCGGTCCGCCGCCTTGCGCGCGAAGCCCATCTCGTGTGTCACCACGATCATGGTCATGCCTTCCTTGGCCAACTGCACCATGGTGTCCAGCACTTCGTTGATCATTTCCGGGTCCAGCGCCGAGGTGGGCTCGTCGAAAAGCATCACCTTCGGTCTCATTGCCAGCGCCCGGGCAATCGCCACGCGCTGTTGCTGTCCGCCGGAGAGCTGCGCCGGCAGCTTTTGCGACTGATTGGCCACGCCCACCCGCTCCAGAAGGCTCATCGCCAGTTCCTTGGCCTCGGACGGCTTCATCCCCTTGACCTTGATCGGGCCCAGAGTCACGTTCTCCAGAATCGATTTGTGGGCAAAGAGGTTGAAGGACTGGAAGACCATGCCGACGTCGGCGCGCAGTTTGGCGAGCGCCTTGCCCTCGGCCGGTAGCTTGTTGCCGTCGATGAGGATCTCGCCGTCGTCGATGGTTTCCAATCGGTTGATGGCCCGGCAGAGCGTTGACTTCCCGGAACCGGACGGTCCGATGACGACCACCACTTCGCCCTTGGTGACCTCCAGGTTGATGTCCTGCAGCACGTGGAGGGCGCCGAAGTGCTTATTGACGTTCTTCAAGGAGACCAGCGGCTGGCCCAACGCGGGGGCAGACGTGGCTCCGGTTGCCGCCGCCGGAGCAGCAGGCGGCGTTTCACTGTGCGATTCGTCACTGGTCATGAAACGAATCTAGCGAAAGATTCCCTTCAAGCAATGCATTCAGGCCCGGACGGTCGGAATCGTGATTTAAGAGCAACCTGCCCATCGGCGGCCTAGGACGCCGAGTCGTCAGCCGAATCGATGGAAAAACCGCCCCGGATGGCCGCCGAATCTGTAGCCTTGGGAAATGACAAACCAGCAAGACGTTCCGCTGCCGTCCCAACTCCCCGGCGCTCCGAAGGTCCGTTTCAAGGGACCGGTGGAACTTCGGCGCGGCCAGGCGGACATCCCGCAGGCCGATCAGTATCTGTTGGACACCAAGGACCGGGCGGAATTCACGCATACGGATCCTTGGCGCGTGCTGCGGATCCAGAGTGAGTTCGTGGAAGGCTTCGGCACCCTGGCCGATCTTGGCCCGGCGATCAGCGTCTTCGGCTCCGCCCGCACCAAGTCGGGCAGCAAGCATTACGCTATCGCGGAAGAGATTGGCCGTTTGCTGGTCCGGCAGAACTTCGCCGTCATCACCGGCGGCGGGCCCGGTTCGATGGAAGCGGCCAACAAGGGGGCCAGCGAGGCCGGTGGCGTGTCCGTGGGACTGGGCATCGAGCTGCCGTTTGAGCAAGGGCTGAACAACTGGGTGGATCTGGGCATCAATTTCCGGTACTTCTTTGCCCGCAAGACCATGTTCGTCAAGTATGCCCAGGGGTTCATCGTGCTGCCCGGAGGACTCGGCACCTTGGACGAACTGTTCGAGGCCATGGTGCTGGTCCAGACGAAGAAGGTGACAACCTTCCCGATTGTCCTGGTCGGTACCGCTTTCTGGTCGCCGCTGATCGACTGGATCCGCAACACCCTGCTGACCGAAGCAATGATCGCGGAGGTGGACCTGGACCTGATCAGCGTGGTGGACACGGCCGAGGAAGCAGTCCAACAGATCGTCTCCGGGTTGTCTGCCCGCACCGGATTCTAAGCCAGCGGTACAAGCACTCTGGCACGATGGTCCTGTGAGCGTATTTCTGGTTTTCCTTGCCATCGCCGTCGCCGGCGCGGCTGCTGTTGCCGCGTCCGGACGCTGGGGGCGGAAGAAGGCTGCCGCCGACGATGACGCCGGCAACGGCTGGGAAGTCGGGCATGTGGCCGCCCTCCACGGACTCAGCGAGCACGAGGCGCGGCTGCCGGCGGTACTGTTGCCTGAACATCCGCGCGCCGAAGACCTGGACAGCCTGCGGTTTTCCACGGCTTTGCGGGGCTACCGGATGGACCAAGTGGACGAAGTGCTGGAGGTCCTGCGGGCCGAACTGGGGGCCAAGGAGCGCCTGATCCGGCAGCTGAGCCAGAAACAGCCACAGCACGACGGCGGGGCCCGCCCGGTGCAGGAACGGTGACTCGCGTGCAGGACCGTCTTCCGCGGGTGCGGGTGCTGCGGGAGGCCGTGAACGCCGAGCTTTACTTCTGGCGCCGACGGATCGCCGGCTGGCCGTGGTGGATTCAGGTCACGCTGCTCTACGCCTTGTCCCGGCTGTATTCACTGGTGGTGTTCCTCGCGGTGGCCCGGCAGCAGGGCCAGAATCCGTGGACCGACGCACACCCGGACTATCTTTCCTTCATCGGCATCTGGGACAGTGCCTGGTACCGGCAGGTCTATCTGGAAGGCTATCCGGCGGAAATTCCGCGCGGCCTGGATGGGCGGGCCGTGGAGAACCAATGGGCGTTCTACGCCCTCTTCCCCGGCATTGTACGTGGCCTGGCCGCAGCCACCGGACTGGGTTGGCAGGTGTTGGCCCCGCTGGTGGCCACCATCGCCGGCTTTGCGGCTGTACTGGTGATCTACAAGCTCTTCCGGCGGTACGCACCGCACGGGACCGCACTGTGGGCCGTGGCGTTTGTGGGGGTCTTTCCGGTTTCGCCGATCCTCCAGGTGCCGTACGCGGAGTCATTGAACCTGGCGCTGCTGGCGGCGGCGCTGTTGCTGCTGGTGCAGCGGAGGTACCTGCTGGCGATTCCGGTAGTGGTGCTGATGTGCCTGTCCCGGCCGGTGGGCGTGCCGTTCGCGGCGCTCGCCGGCCTGCACCTGCTGTGGCGGATCAAGCAGCGCCGCACGGACCCGCTGGATACCCGGGAGTTCCTCCGCGCAGCTGCGCTGGCCCTGGTCAGTTGTGCCGCCGCCGTTGCCTGGCCGGTGTTGGCCTGGTCGGTCACCGGGGAGCCGACCGCCTACACGGACACGGAGACGGCCTGGCGGGGCGAGGACCTGGTCCTGTTCAGGCCGTGGTTCGACATGGGCGTGCACTTGTTCGGGCCGGTGGGCGGAATGATGGCGCCCCTGTTGCTGGTCGCCGTGGCGGCATGGTTCTTGTGCAGTGCACCGGCCCGGAGCATTGGTGCTGATCTGAGGCTGTGGTGCGTCTGCTATCTGGGCTACCTGCTGGCCTTCCTGCACCCGCAGACCAGCACGTTCCGGCTGATGCTTCCGCTGTTCCCGCTGGCCCTGGCAGCGGCCTTCGCGTCCCGCAGCCGGGCCTACCGAATCTGCTTGGCGGTGATGTTCCTGGCAGGGCAGATTGTGTGGGTCGCCTGGCTCTGGTCCTGGTCGCAATTGCCCGGTGGCGGGGACTATCCGCCGTAGCGGCAGGGCGGTGTCCGCCGCACCACGCGGGGACGGAATTAGCACCCGGTTGTGATGTACGCGATAATAGATAGTGGTTGGACATGGCGGCTACGCAAATGAAGGCCGTTGATGTGAGGTTGGAGGGCAGAGCGATCACGGATCGGACTGCCCCATGGCGGAAGGGAATTCCCAGATGGCTGCGATGAAACCGCGTACCGGTGACGGTCCGATGGAAGTAACCAAGGAGGGGCGCAGCCTCATCCTGCGGGTTCCCATCGACGGCGGCGGGCGTCTGGTGCTGGAACTCAACGCCGAAGAAGCCGGCAACCTCAAAGACTGCCTGCTGGGCGTCACCAGCGACGTGGCGAGCTAGGAACCGTTTGCTGTGAGCCGCGTTCCTGCCAACGCAGCGGAACACACCGCCCACAACCTGGAGTCGACCCTCGTAAACCCTCCGATGGCGCTGGTCCAGGCACACCCCCCGCTCGGTCGGGGAGCATCGCCGGTCCGGGGCGCCGACGGCGTCACGGTTGTTGCCGTGCCGATTGCCGCGGACGACGGCAGCGCTGGGCGGGCCACGCCACAGCCGCGCCACGGCGCGGGCGAAGCGGCGGCGGACTTCGGCGTCGACGTTGTGGCCTTGGCTGAGGTCCACGGGATCTCCGGCAAGGCCGGCGACGTGCTGGCCGTGCCGGCCCCGCCGCAGTCTCAGGGGCTGCCCCCGCGTTTGGTCCTGATAGGCCTGGGCAGCGGCAGTCCCACGGAGTTGCGCAAGGCCGGAGCCGCCTTGGCACGGGCGACAATGGGCACCGAGAGAGTGCGCACCACCGCCGTCGACAGTCTGCCCGCAGAGCTGCAGCAGGCGTTTATCGAGGGCTTCCTGCTCGGGGGTTACCGGCCCCCGCGGGCCGGTGCCTCAGCCGCGCCGAAGCCGATGGCGGCGGTGTTGGAAGTCAGCGGCTTGGCGGACGGGACGGCCGCCACGGCCGCCGCCGGTGCCCGGGCCACCTGGCTGGCTCGAAACCTGGCGAACATGCCTTCAAACGTGAAGAACCCGGAGTGGATGGCCAGTCAGGCCACCCGGCTCGCTGGGGCCAGCGGCTTGAGCATCCACGTCTGGGACGAGCAGCAGCTGGCTGCGGAGGGCTTCGGGGGACTGCTGGCCGTGGGCTCGGCCTCCCCGACTCCGCCCAGGCTGGTGCAGCTGGACTACACGCCGGCACGCGCCGGCAAGGACACCAAGCACATCGTGATCGTGGGTAAGGGCATTACCTTCGACACCGGCGGACTGTCGCTCAAGCCGCGCGAATCCATGGTTCCGATGAAAACCGATATGGCGGCCGCCGGCGTCGTCATGGCTGTGCTGGCCGCCGCTGCCGAGCTGGGGGTGCAGCACCGCGTCACCGGACTGCTCGCCTTGGCCGAGAACTCCATCGGCGCCGGTTCCTACCGCCCGGGCGACGTGGTGACCGTGTACGACGGCACCACGGTGGAGATCGGCAACACGGACGCTGAAGGCCGCATGGTGCTGGCCGACGGACTCGCCTACGCCACGGCGCGGCTGCAGCCGGACGTTTTGGTGGATGTCGCTACTCTCACCGGTGCCGCGTCCATGGGTCTGGGCAAGCAGTATGCAGCGCTCTACGGAACGCAGCCGGGCCTGCTGCGTGCCTTCGAAGCCGCCGGCGAGGCAACCGGGGAGCGGGTCTGGCACATGCCCCTGGACGAGGTGGCCGCCGAGTACGGCTTCGCGCTGGAGTCCGGCATTGCCGACATCTCCCACATCGCCTCGCAGAAGTCGAAGGTCGGCGGCGGATCGATCACCGCGGCGCTCTTCCTGCGCGAGTTCGTGGGCGCGACTCCGTGGATCCACCTGGACATCGCCGGTCCGGCCCGTGCCGACTCCGATCAGGCTGAAATCACCAAGGGCGCCACCGGCTACGGTGCCCGGCTGCTCTTGTCCTTCCTGCGCTCCTACCAGGGCTAGGCCGGCGCGCCCTCGCCAAACCGCGGGTGGGCAGGGCGCCGCCGGAGCCGTCAGCGTTTGACGGCCAGCAGCAGCCCGTCGCCGGTGGGCAGGATGGTGGACACTAGCTGGTCGTTCTCGCGGATAGCCTTGCCGACCTTGCGCAGCGTGGTGGTGGACTCTTCGCGGATGGCCGGGTCCGAGACCCGGTCGTGGTCCAGGGCGTCGTTGACAATCAGCATGCCGCCGCGCTTGAGCAGCCGGACTGCTTGCTCCACGTACTGCGGGTAGGAGGGCTTGTCGGCATCGACAAAGACCAGGTCATAGGCGTTGTCCGTCAGCCGCGGCAGCACGTCCGCCGCGCGGCCGGAGATGGTGCGGGTGCGGTTGCCGGGGATCCCGGCATCAACAAAAGCCTGGCGCGCGGCCCGCAGGTGGTCGACATCCGCGTCGATGGTGGTCAGCACCGCGGCGGGGGGCAGCCCGCGCAGCAAGCAGACTCCGGAGACGCCGGCGCCGGAACCGATTTCGACCACGGTTTGCGCTTTGGTGCCGGCGGCGAGGACAGTAAGGGCCGCGCCGACACCGGGTCCCACGGCTGCCACGCCCAGCTCATAGGATCGTTCCCGGGCCCGCAGCAAGACGTCATCCTCGGCGGGAAGCCCCTCCGTGTAGGACCAACTCGTCTGCTTGTCGGCGCTCATGGATCATCGCTTTCTCTTCAGGTTCTTCAGGGGGAACGGCCAGGGGCCGCAGTGCCAAGCCTACTGCCAGAAATAGCCGGATTTCCGCGCATGCGGCGGGAACCAGGGCCGTGGTCGGCAAAAGGAGCGCAATGCCGCTGACGTTGGCGGGGTTCGCGCAGCTTGTTTACAGAATTCTCCCAGTTTTCTGGGCCAAGATGGTTACCCGGGACGCCGTTAGCCAGACCGGGAGCAAGCGCGCCGCCATCGCGGACATCAGGTACGGTGGGCGGCATGTGGGGCGGGCCGTGGAAGGGGCACACACTACGATGACGAAGCTACAGGGCGCCGCGCCGGATGCAGCGGCCGGCCACGACCAGTGGGTTGCCCCGACCTGGGAAGAAGTGGTCCGCAACCACTCTGCAAAGGTCTACCGGCTGGCGTTCCGGCTGACGGGCAACCGGTACGACGCAGAGGACCTCACGCAAGAAGTTTTCGTCCGGGTCTTCCGGTCGCTGGATAACTTCAAGCCCGGCACGCTGGACGGCTGGCTCCACCGGATCACCACCAACCTCTTCCTGGACCAGGCCCGGCGCAAGAGCCGGATCCGCTTCGACGGACTCAGCGACGACGCCGAGGCCCGGCTGCCCGGCAAGGACCCCGGGCCCGAGCGCAGCTTCGAATTCAACAACCTGGACATCGATGTCCAGACCGCATTGGAAGAGCTGCCCCCGGACTTCCGCGCCGCCGTCGTGCTCTGCGATCTGGAGGGGTTGTCCTACGAGGAGGTTTCCGCAGCCTTGGACGTCAAGCTGGGAACTGTCCGCTCGCGCATCCACCGCGGCAGGACCATGCTTCGGGAAAAGCTCGCGCACCGGGATCCGGGCGGCAAGCGTCCGCGCCTGAAACTGCCCCGGATCGTCGGAGCCCACTGATCGTTGCAATGCTCCACCCGGACAAAGAACTGGCGGAGTATCTGGACGGTGAACTTTCCGATGATCGCCGACCTGCCCTCGAACGCCACCTCAAACGCTGCAAGCGCTGCCGCCGCAGCGTGGATGAGTACCGCGCCATTCAGGAGAGGCTTCGCTCCCTGGACGTGCCGCCCCCTGGCGAGGATCTGACCGCCCGCATCCTGCGCTGCAACCAGCCTGACGGCCCGGCAGCCGAGGTCAAGCCGGCCGGAATGCGGACCCCCGGGGGCATTCCCGCCGAAGCCGCGTCGTTGATCGATCGGTCCGGCGCGCCTGCTGACCGGTCCGACTCCGCGGTTCGTGGCGCCGATGTCCAACCGGCCGCCGCAGAATCCCCTGTCGCCGACACGGCTCCCGCGGGCAAACGGCCCGCGCGCGTGGTGGTCGTTGTGGGCGGCGTCATCGCTGGCTGCGCCGTCGTGGCGTTGTCCGCAGCTTACGTGCTGGGCGGCGAGGCACAGACCGCAGCCTCGGGTCCGGCCCCCGGGCTGGCCTGGGCCCCGATGTCCGCGAATGCAGCCGTCGCTCGGCCGGTTGCCTTGGATAGCGCGGGACTGGAAGCACTGCGCCGCAGCGGCTGGACCTGCCCGCTGCTGCTAGGACTTGGCTACCACTTGCACAGCGCGGAACAGTTGCTCGTGGGCGGCCAACCGGCCGTCCGGCTCGACCTGAGCGATGACAACCACCGGGTTGTCATCACCGAACAGCGGCATATGGACGCCAGCGGATCGGGTACGGCACGTGCCACGCCGCCGCTGAACGCCGCCACGGGGCATCCCGTGACCATGGATGGCTTCCAGGAAGCAGCCGGCCTGGATCGCGCGGTCTGGGTGCGCGGTGGCGAGGAGTGGACCGTAGTCCTCGACTCCGAGGACGTGACCTATACCTTGCGGTCCGACCTTCCGCTGGCTGAGATGCCGGACACCGTCAGCCAACTGGTCCTGATGGAGAACTCGCGTTTGGAGCTGCCCCCTCCGGCTCCGGCTGACGACCCGCTCAGCCGCATCATCCGTGGGCTGGGGATGATGGTCAGCCCGCCGTCGTCCGGTTAATCCGCAGCGGGGACGGGCGGAACGTCACGGGACCACACTCAAGACGGGATACAGCACCAAAGTGGCTGACCGGTCCAACGAACGGGTAATCTTCAATCGTGTTTGGAATCAACGGCTCAGAACTGATCATCTTGGCAATCCTTGCCGTGGTGATCCTCGGTCCTGAGCGGTTGCCCGAATATGCCGCCCAGTTGGCCCGGTTCGTCAAACAGCTGAAAACGATGGCCGCCGGCGCCAAGGAACAGCTGCGTGAAGAAGTCGGCGACGACATTGTGGACATGGACTGGCGGAAGCTGGATCCGCGGCAATACGACCCCCGCCGGATTATCAAAGAAGCCTTGTTGGACGACGACGACGATGCGCCGCGGCCGGCACCGGCGGCACCTGCAGTGGCCGCGGCTGCCGCAACGGCGGCCGGCACCGCAGTGTCCACCGGCTCACGGGCGCCGGGACGCCCGGCACCCAAGCCGGCAGCACAGCTGGCGGCGGGCGAACCCGCGCCGTTTGATTCCGAGGCGACCTGAGCTAGGGGCTTCAGCGGGGAGTGACACCCAGCGGGCGTCCGGCCAGCCCGCGCGGGCGGGCAGCCAATTCCGCGGCAATCCGCCGCAGCTCGTCCGCGGCTACTCCCGCTCCGGCGTCGTCGACCCCGTCCAGGACGATCGGTCGTCCCGCGTCCCCGCCGGCACGCAGCGCCGGTTCCAGCGGGATGCTTCCCAGCAACGGTACCGGCGCCTCCAGCACCGCGGAGAGCCGCTCGGCGACCGCCCTGCCGCCGCCGGAGCCGAAGACCTCCATCTTCGACCCGTCCGGCAGGAGCAGCCAGGACATGTTTTCGATCACGCCGGCCACCTGCTGTCCGGTCTGTGCGGCAATGGCGCCGGCGCGTTCAGCCACTTCGGCGGCGGCGGTCTGCGGGGTGGTCACCACCAGGATTTGCGACGCCGGCAGCAGCTGAGCCACGGAGATGGCTACATCCCCGGTGCCCGGCGGCAGGTCCAGGAACAGCACGTCCAGGTCGCCGAAGTAGACGTCGGTCAGGAACTGCTCCAAGGCCCGGTGCAGCATGGGCCCGCGCCAGGCCACCGGCTTGTTGTTCGCGACGAACATGCCGATGGAAATAACCTTCACCCCGAACGCCACCGGCGGAAGGATCATCTCGTCCACTTGGGTCGGGGCTTGCGTGATGCCCAGCAGTCCGGGGACGGAGAACCCGTAGACGTCGGCGTCGACGATACCCACTCGTAGTCCTTGGGCGGCCATGGCGCAGGCGAGGTTGACGGTCACGCTGGATTTGCCGACGCCGCCCTTACCACTGGCCACGGCGTAGACGCGGGTGAGCGAGGAAGGATCGGCGAACGGGTTGCCGCGTTCGGAGCCGCGCAGCTGCGCCTTCAGCTCGCTGCGTTGCTGCGGCGTCATCACGTCCAGTTCCACCTGCACCGCGGATACTCCGGGAACCGAGGCCAGCGCCTTCTCGACGTCGGCGGTGATGGTGCCGCGCAGCGGGCAGCCCGCGATGGTGAGCAGCACGCCCACGGTGACCCGTCCGGCGTCGTCAATCCGGACGTCCTTGAGCATGCCCAGTTCCGCGATGGGCCGGCGAAGCTCCGGATCAATCACCGTCCCCAGCGCGCGCCTCACGGCTGCCGGGTCCGGCAGTTGGGATGTGTATGGATCAGCCATGGATCAGTACTCCTGGGCGCCGTTCTGGGCCTGCGGCAGCTTGGGCAGGGCAGCGGTGGCGTCGGAGGGCCGGCGCCGGCCGCGGCGGCGTTCGTCCCCGGACTCGTCCTCCAAGAGTTCCTCCAGTACCGAGCGCAGCTCGCTGCGGACAAAGTCCCGGGTGGCGACTTCGCGGATGGCGATGCGCAGTGCGGCCAGTTCGCGGGTCAGGTACTCGGTGTCGGCCAGATTGCGTTCGGCGCGCTGGCGGTCCTGCTGCAGCGAGACCTTGTCGCGGTCGTCCTGCCGGTTCTGCGCCAGCAGCAGCAGGGGAGCCGCATAGGAGGCCTGCAGCGAGAGCATCAGGGTCAGCGCGGTGAAGCCAAGCGCCGCGCTGTCGAACCGCAGCGAGTCGGGACCGAAGGTGTTCCAGGCCAGCCAGACCACGCAGAAGACGGACATCCACATGAGGAACTGCGGGGTGCCCATAAAGCGGGCAAAGTTCTCTGTGGCATGGCCGAAGGCATCCGGATTGGGCCGTAGCCGGGTCAGCAGGCGGGTACGTGTCTCGCGCGGGGTGTCGAGTCCGGCGACTTTGAGTTTGCGGTCTGTCTTCTCAGCCAACGCGTCCGCCTCCAATCACGCGGGAGTCGTCCTGCGCCCGCCAATCGTCGGGCAGTAGATGATCAAGCACATCGTCAACGGTCACGGCACCCACCAGCCGGCCGGCCCGGTTGACCACCGCCAGGGCGTTCAGGTTGTAGGTGGCCAAGGTGCGGGCCACGTCGCTGACGTCGGTCTGGTCCAGCACGGGTTCCAAGTCCGAGTCCACGATGTTGCCGAGCGCCTCCGGCGGCGGGAAGCGCAGCAACTGCTGGATATGGACCACGCCCAGGTACTTTCCGGTGGGTGTTTCCAGCGGCGGCCGGCAGACGAAAATGGCCGATGCCAGCGCCGGCGTGAGCTCTTCGCGGCGCACGTGGGCCAGCGCCTCGGCCACCGTTGCCTCCGGCGGCAGGATCACCGGCACCGGCGTCATCATCGAGCCGGCCGTGTTTTCCTCGTACTCCAGCAGTCGCCGGACGTCCTTTGCTTCTTCTGGCTCCATCAGCTGCAGCAGTTCTTCCTTCTGCTCCTCGGGCAGCTCGGCGAGCAGGTCCGCGGCGTCGTCCGGGTCCATTTCTTCAAGCACGACGGCGGCGCGCTCCGCGTCCAGCGACGTCAGGATCTGCACCTGGTCGTCATCCGGCAACTCCTGCAGGACATCAGCCAGGCGGTCGTCCTGCAGTTCGCTGGCGACTTCCAGCCGGCGCTTCTGCGTCATCTCGTGCAGCGCCTCGGCAAAGTCGGCGGGCTTCAGGTCCTCATGGCTGGCCACGAAGGTGGCGGCGGCCTGCGGTTCGTGGCGGGCGCCCTGAAAGGCCTCCTGCCAGTCCACAATCAGCGTTTCGTTGCGGCGCAGGCTGCGCAAGGGCGAGCTCGAGTACCCGCGCCGGACGAAGAGCTGGGACACATACCAGTCGCCGTCGCGGGACTGCTCCATGCCGATGTCCAAGATGGTGGCATCGCCGCTGCCGTCGGCCAGCGTGACCCGCCGGTCGAACATTTCGGCGACGACCAGGGTCTCGGCGCCGCGCTGTTCGAACCGGCGCAGGTTGACCAGCCCGGTGCAGATGATCTGCCCGGCGTTGATGGAGGTGACACGGGTCATCGGGACGAACACCCGTTTCTTGCCGGGGACCTCCACGACCAGACCGACGACCAGCGGTGGCTTGGCCGGGCCGTAGTCCAGGGCAACGGCGTCGCGCAGCCGACCCAGGCGGTCCCCGAGCGGGTCGAAGACATCCAGGCCCAGCAGCCGGGCGACGAAGACGCGGTTGGTTTTTGTGCTCACCCCTTTAGGCTACGTGCTAAGCCCCGAAATCCGGGATCCGGCAAACCTTGGGTGTGGGACTGGGTGTCGGGCTGGGGGCGGCGCCGCAGCGACTGTAACCGAGGCCAAAACCGGGCGTTGCGTTCACCTGAAGCGATACCCAGACCATCTGCCGCGTATATCAGGGACAATGAGGGTATGTCGATGCTTGGCCGCACAGATTCCCGGGACCTCAACCGTGCTCTTCCACAGGGCGAGTTGATCGGTAACTACCGGTCATACTTGGATGCCCAAAAAGTGGTGGACTACCTGGCGGACCAAGAGTTTCCCGTCCAGCACGTGAGCATCGTCGGCAATGACCTCAAGACCGTCGAGCGCGTCACCGGCAGGCTCAGCTACCCACGCGTGGCCCTCTCGGGGGCGGCCACCGGCGCGTGGTTTGGCCTGTTCGTCGGGCTGCTGTTGATGCTGTTCGGCGGCGGCGAGACCTATGTGCTACTGATCTCGTCGATGGCCATGGGCGCAGCCTTCTGGATGCTGTTCGGCATCATTTCCTACGCGCTGCAGCGCGGCAAGCGGGACTTCACCTCCACCAATCAGGTGATCGCCACCAGCTATGACGTGGTGGTGGCCACCGAGGTGGCGCAGGAGGCCCGCCGCCTGGCCGCGCAGTTGCCGATGGCCGGGACCGCGCGTCCCGGACAGCCGGGCAACCAGGCGCAGGCGCCCTTTGGCCAGCAACCTCCGGCCGGCTATGGCCAGCAGCCGCCCTTTGGCCAGCAGCCGCAGGCGCCGGAGCGGCCCGCCCAATGGGGCGACGATCCGTACCGTCAGGGCGCCCCGCTCCAGCAGCCCCAGCCCGGGCCGGCCGAGCCGGAAGAACAGCCCGCGCCCAGCCAGCCGGTGCGCGGACGCTACCCGGACCTGCCGGACGGCCGCCCGCAGTATGGAATTCGCGTGACGCCCGAGCCGCAGGCCGCCCAGGCGCAGCAGGTTGGACCGGGACAGCAGGCTGCCCCGACGCAGCAGGCGGGCCTGGCCGAGCCCGAAGGCAGCGGCCAGCAGGCCGGCGCGACACAGGCCGACGGGAGCCCGGAAGATCCGGAACGGAATGCCGGTTCCTCCGGCGGTGACGGCCGCTCCGGCACGTAGCTTTCCGGCCCGCACCAGCACCGGAACGCACAAGGGGTCCGCCGTGGCGAACGGCGGACCCCTTGTGCGTTTGTCTGGGTTCGGCCGCTGCCGGCCGGCCCGTCTACTCGCCGGACGTGCCGTAAATGCCGGCCATCCAGGACTCCACGTCCTCGGGCTTGCGCGGCAGGGCCGCAGACAGGCTCACCGGACCGTCGGCGGTCATCAGGATGTCATCCTCGATCCGCACGCCGATGCCGCGGTATTCGGCCGGCACGGCCAGATCTTCGTTCTTGAAGTACAGTCCGGGCTCGATAGTGAACACCATGCCCGGGGTGAGCACACCGTCCAGGTAGAGGTCGCGCTTCGCCTGGGCGCAGTCGTGGACATCCAGGCCCAGATGGTGGCTGGTGCCGTGCGGCATCCAGCGCCGGTGGTGCTGGCCTTCGGGGGAGAGGGCCTCGTCCAGCGGGACGGGCAGCAGGCCCCATTCATCCAGCCGCTCGGCGAGTACTGTCACCGCGGCGGTGTGGATGTCACGGAACTTGACGCCCGGCTGTGCGGCGGCAAAACCGGCATCGGCAGCGTCAAGGACCGCCTGGTAGACCTTGCGCTGAATGTCGGTGAACGTGCCGTTGACCGGCAGCGTGCGGGTCACGTCAGCGGTGTAGAGCGAGTCGGCCTCCACCCCGGCATCGAGCAGCAGCAGGTCACCCGCCTTGACCTGTCCGTTATTGCGGATCCAATGCAGGATGGTCGCGTTGTTTCCGCTGGCGGCGATGGTGTCGTAGCCCAGGTCATTGCCTTCTTCGCGCGCCCTGGCGAAAAAGGCGCCCTCCACCACGCGTTCGCCGCGCTCGTGCGTGAGCGCACGCGGCAGCACCTTGACCACCTCGTGGAAGCCGCTGACCGTGGCCGCCACCGCCTTCTTCATCTCCTCGACTTCCCACTCGTCCTTGAGCAGGCGCAGCTCGGACAGCGCCTCGGCGAGTATGCCGTCGAGCTGGTCGGACTCCTCCAGATCCACGCCGGTGTTGATCCGGGAGGTGTCCACCAGGGCGTCCACGTTCAGGTCGACTTCGCGTAGCAACCGGATTCGCATGCCGCCGACGTGGACCACGCCGGCGTCCTTGGTGATCGCTACTTCCAGCTCGCCCAGATCAGCGGTGGGCAGCCCCAGCCGCCGGTTCAGCTCTTCCAGCGTGGGCCGGGGTCCGATCCAAAACTCGCCGTAGCGGGCGTTCGCATAGAACTCGGCGGAATCGCGGCCGGACATCGGGCGGAAGTACAGCGTGGCACGGTGGTGGCCGCCGTCGTCGCCCGCTCCTGCCTCGGTGGGCTCCATGACCAGCACCGCGTCGGGTTCATGGTCCAAGCCCAAGCCGGTCAGGTGTGCGAAGCCCGAGTGCGGGCGGAAGCGGTAGTCGGTGTCATTGGAGCGGACCTTCAGGGGGCCGGCCGGAATGACAAGCCGCTCGCCTTGGAACTGATCGGACAGGGCGCGGCGGCGTCGCGCGGCATAGGGCGCCACGGCCTCCTGCTCGACGGCGGAGGAGTCGGCCGGTGCCCAGTGGCTGCCCATAAATTCCTTGAAGGCGTCCGATTCAGGGCGCTGGGAGCGGTTATTGACACGGTCTTCCAGCGGCTGCTCTCCGGCAGGCGGCTGCGAGGCGTTTTCGGTCTGGTAAGTACTCACCGGTCCATCGTCTCACCGGCCCAAGGTGCTGCCAACATCCGCCGTCCGCGGAGGTCCTGGCGTAAATTGGTCCTGTGATGATCGACCTGCACACGCATTCCACTGTTTCCGACGGCACCGAACCGCCGGCCGACGTAATGCGGGCCGCTGCAGCCGCCGGGCTTGACGTGGTCGCGCTCACGGACCACGACAGCACTGCCGGCTGGGAAGCGGCACAAAGCGCCGCGATCGCGGCGGGCATTGGTTTTGTCCCGGGCATGGAAGTCACCTGCCGCACGGTCGAGGGCATCAGCGTCCACGTCTTGTCCTACCTGCATGATCCAACCCATCCCGGCCTGCTCGCTGAAATCGGCAAGGCGCGCGAAGCCCGCATGACGCGCGCCGAACGCATGGTGGAGCTGCTCGCCGAAGACTTTCCGATCACGTGGTCCGAGGTCGCCACGCAGTTCGGCCACGGAGCCACGATCGGCAGGCCGCACATCGCCGACGCATTGGTGGCAGCCGGCGTCGTGTCCGACCGCAGCGAGGCCTTCGCGCAGATCCTCACCGCGCATTCGCGCTACTACGTGCCGCACTACGCCCCCGATCCGGCCACCGCCGTCGCCTTGGTGAGGGAGGCCGGGGGAGTGCCTGTCTTCGCGCATCCGGTGGCCAGCAGCCGGGGCCGGATAGTCGGCGATGTTGTCTTTGCCGAGATGATTGACGCAGGCCTGGCCGGCGTGGAGATCGACCACCGGGACAACCCGGAAGCGGGCCGGCAGAAGCTGCGCCAAATCGCCGCCCGGCATGATCTGCTGATCACCGGATCCAGTGACTACCACGGTGCTGGCAAGCCCAACCGGCTGGGCGAAAACACTACCGATGAGGCGGTGCTGGACCGCATACTGTCGATCGGCAGCGGCACAAAGGCATACCTGCCCGGGCGCCTCGCCCATTGAGTTGGATACGCGTTTGTTATGACCGTTTTTTGGCCCGGGACCCTGTACGTCATTTCCCGCGGCTTCACGGGCGGAGTCCCGCCGCGAGGGCCGCAGCATCATCTAGCTGCCCTCGGGGGAATCCTATTCCCCGAACGACGACGGGCCCGTGACCAGTTCTTGCAACTGGTCCCGGGCCCTGCTGTTCTTGAGGCTGCTCCGAAGACGTCCCGCTGCGCGACGGGCGGCCGGAAACTCGTCAGGAGGCCGGCAGCACTGCTGCCTCGCCGGCTCCGACGACGGCTGCCTCGCCTTCGTCGATAATCGTTGCGTGGTTGCCCAGCCGTTTGCGCATGACGTCGATGGCCTGCGGGTTCTGGTCCACGCAAACGAACCGCCGGTCCATGCGGGCTGCCACCGCGCCGAGGGTCCCCGAGCCGGCAAAGAAATCCAAGACCCAGTCGCCCGGCCGGCTGCTGGCGGCCACCATCCGGCGCAGCAAACCTTCCGGCTTCTGCGTGGGATAACCGGTTTTCTCCCGGCCAGTAGGGGAGACGATGGTGTGCCACCAGACATCGGTGGGCAGCTTGCCGCGTGCGGCCTTCTCCGCCGTCACCAGGCCCGGTGCCATGTAGGGCTCGCGGTCCACTTCGGTGTTATCGAAATGGTAGGCCTTGGGGTTCTTCACATAGACGAGGATGTTGTCGTGCTTGGCCGGCCAGCGATTGCGCGCACGAGCGCCGTAGTCGTAAGCCCAAATGATCTCGTTCAGGAAGCTCTCACGGCCGAACAGGATGTCCAGCAGTACCTTGGCATAATGCACCTCGCGGTAGTCCAGATGCAGATACAGCGTGCCGTCGTCGGCCAGCAGCCGCCAGGCTTCGGACAAACGCGGCTCGAGGAATGACCAGTAATCGTCGAAGGCGTCGTCATAGCTGGCGAGCGTGCCTTTGACCGTCTGGTAGGACCTTCCCTTGAACCCGATGCGGTCACCTTCGCCGTCGGCGCTGCGGACCATCGAGGTCTGCTGCCGGCGCTGAACCCGCCCAGTATTGAAGGGCGGGTCCAGATAGATCATGGTAAAAGCGCCGTCGGGCAGCGTGGGCAGGAAGTCGGCGTTGTCCGCCCTGACTACCAGCGAGCTGCCGTCCTGCGTCCACTGGGCGTCGGCCACTATTCCCCGCTGGCGCCGTCGGTGCCCTGCTTGGCCGCCTCATTGACGACCTCGCCGTTGCGGCGGCGGGTGCGCGAGCGCTTCCGCCGCGGCGTCTCGGCGGAGGCGCTAACCGAGCTCTCGGCTGGTGCTTCCTCGCCGCTGCGGCGCTGGCGGCGGTTGCCCGAGTCGGGCCGGCCCTGCGGACCGCCCTGGTGCGCGCCGGTGCGGCGGGATCCGCTGCGTCCGCCGTCCTGCCGCTGGCCGCCGGAACGCGACGGGCGCTTTCCGGTCTCACCGAGGTCCTCGAGCTTTTCAGCGTCGATGCCGGCGAGCTTGCGCTGGCTGCGCGGCAACCTGCCCTTGGTCCCCTCGGGGATGTTCAGGTCAGAGTACAGGTGCGGCGACGAGGAGTAGGTTTCCTGCGGTTCCGGAACGTCCAGACCCAGGGCCTTGTTAATGAGGCCCCAGCGGGGCATATCGTCCCAGTCCACAAAAGTGACGGCGGTGCCCTTATTGCCGGCGCGGCCGGTGCGGCCCACCCGGTGCAGGTAGGTCTTCTCGTCTTCGGGGCACTGGTAGTTGATGACGTGCGTGACGTCCTCCACGTCGATGCCGCGGGCGGCAACATCGGTGGCGACCAATACGTCCACCTTGTTGTTGCGGAAGGCGCGCAGCGCCTGTTCGCGGGCGCCCTGGCCAAGGTCGCCGTGGATGGCGCCGGCGGCGAATCCGCGGTCCACCAGTTCCTCGGACAGCTTGGCGGCGGTGCGCTTGGTCTTGGTGAAGATGATGGTCCGGCCGCGGCCTTCGGCCTGCAGAATGCGGGCCACCACCTCGGACTTGTCCAGGTTGTGTGCACGGTAGACAACCTGGCGGATGTCCTTCTTGGTGATGCCCTCGTCGTCCGGGTCGGCGGCACGGATGTGCGTCGGCTGCGTCATGTACCGCCGGGCCATGGCAATGACGGGTCCCGGCATGGTGGCGGAGAAGAGCATGGTCTGGCGAACGGCCGGCGTAGCGGCCAGCAGGGTCTCGACGTCCGGCAGGAAGCCCAGGTCCAGCATTTCGTCGGCTTCGTCCAGCACCACAATGCGGACGTTCTTCAGGCTCAGAAACTTCTGCCGGTGCAGATCGATCAGCCGGCCCGGGGTGCCGACCACGACCTCCACGCCCTTCTGCAGCATCTCGACCTGCGGCTCATAGGCGCGGCCGCCGTAAATGACGGCGACGCGCGCATTGCGCTGCTTGGAAGCAGTGGTGAGGTCGTTGCTGACCTGGACCGCCAGCTCGCGCGTCGGCACTATGATCAGGGCCTGCGGCGCACCGGGAACCGGAAGCTTGTCGTAGCCGTCGTCATCCGGCCCCACGACCCGTTGCAGCGCCGGGATGCCGAAGCCCAGGGTCTTGCCGGTACCGGTCTTGGCCTGGCCGATGATGTCGTGGCCGCCCAGGGCTACCGGCAGGGTCATGGCCTGGATCGGGAAGGGGTGGGTGATGCCGGCGTCGAAAAGCGAACGCACAATGTCCGCGCGGACATTGAAATCGGCGAAGGTCTGTTTGGGTAGCTCGTGCGGGCGTTCGTCCGAGGCCAGCGAGGCCTCCACGGCGAGTTCTTCGGCGCTGTTGTCAGCGTGGATGAGCTGTTCGCCGCCCACTTGGATGTTGTCAGTGTTCAATTACATACCGTTCATTCAGGCGCCGACGCCGCCGGTGCTCGACGGTCCTGCCACGGATGATGGCGGGAGCGGAACAAAGCGGAAGCGTGGCGCAACCAGTGGAAGCCGATCGCGGGCTAACAACTGCTTTCCTCGCCGGCCTAAATGGCAACCAAGGAGGTTAAAGATCGCGTAGGGGCTGATCTGTTGATGGATTCAATTCACTCAATCAACGACCGGGCATCCAGTACTACACGATTAAGTCTACCGGTGCGGGGCAAACCGGGCTTTTCGGCGCACCGAGGGGACGCTATCCATCGGTCAGTTCGAAGCGAAGGCGCCGTTCTTCAATGTCCGCCACGGACAACCGGACGCGCACGGTGGCCCCTGCCTCCAGTACCCCCGAGCAACGGGCGGTGACAGGCGGATCGCTCAGCTGCACCACGCCGTACGGCTCCTGGCCGCCATTGCCCTGCCCGTTGCCATTTCCGTTGCCTTTGCCCCGGCCCGCCACCACGACTTTCCCGTTTCCTGTGCCGCTGCGGTTGCCCTGGCCTCCGTTTGCGCTGCCGTTTGAATTGCCGCTGCCGTTGCCGTTTCCGTTACCCGGATTGCGGGTACCGGTAATGACGACGGCGTCGAACTCCTCGCCCACCCGGTGGCTGAGCAGCGCGGTCTCCACCGCATCCAAGGCGGCACGGTCCACCCGCCCCGCCAGTTGGTCGGAGGCCGCCATCAGCTTGGGTAATTCGTCCAGCGCGTCCCGTGCCCACTGCGGCACAGCTTCACCGGCGCACAGGGCATGGCAGATCACCAGCACAAACCGGTCTACCAGCCGGCGCAGCGGAGCGGTGGTGTGTGCGTAGGGGGCGGCTATGGCTGCCTGGAGCTGCTCGGCGGGCAATTCGCCGTCGAACGGCGTGTAGCCGGCGCCGCGGAACAGAGCCGTGGCCGCATGCATCAGGGCCAGCTGCTGAGGATCCGTGGTGTCCAGGCTGCGAAGGTAGTCACCGTAGGGCACGTCCTGCGGCCACGGAAAGCCCAGCGCCTCGGTCTGCCGGCGGTACTGGGCTTCGGCCTCGGCATCGGGGCCGGGCATCGTGCGAAGGATGCCGATCCTGCCCTCCAGCATGATCTGTGCCGCGGCCATCCCGGTCATCAACGAGATCTGCGCATTCCAGTCCTCCACCGGCAGCGGGGGTTTGGTAACAATAAAGTAGTGTCGGCCGTCGTGGGCGATCTCTTGGTCCGGAACATTAAGGCTGGCGCCGCCTCGCTCACGTTCCAGCTCTACCCGCTTGAGGCCCACTTCCTTCAACAGCAAGAGGGTGGGCGCCGCGTCGCCTGACTCGATGTCCTGCTGCACCTGCTCATAGTTCAGCTTGGCCCGGGAACGCACTTTTGCGCGCTCCACCGTGGCAGCGGTGACGCGGGCACCGGCGTCGAGCTCAAACCGCCACACATAGGCCGGCCGCACTTGGTCCGCCAGCAACGACCCGGCCTGTTCGCCGATGACGTCCGGATGCAGCGGTATCCGCCCATCCGGGGCGTAAATGGTCTGACCGCGCCGCCGCGTTTCGGCATCCAGCTCCCCACCGGCCGCCACGAACGACGGAACGTCGGCGATCGCATACCAGACCGTGTAGCCGCCGTCGCGGGACTCGATGTACATCGCCTGGTCCAGATCGGTAGACGACGGCGGGTCGATGGTGACGAACTCCAGCGACGTCAGATCGGTCTCCGGCAGTTGGTGGGCGGCAACGGCGGCCTGCGCTTCGGCGAGTGCGCCCGCGTCGAAATCCTGCGGCAGGTCGAACTCTGTCCGCAGGTCGTTGAGCACCCGGGCCAGCAGATGCTGGGACTCATTGACTTTCGAATCCAAATGCGGGGACGGCACAGGGTTAGCCTAACGTCAGCCGCGTCGAATTGGGACGCTACCCTTGAATTCATGAGCACCGAGAGCACCGTGCCCGCGGCGGCCGGAGAGGACTCCGACCGCCGCCGGCAGTTCCTGATCGATCTGTACGGCGTCATGGCCTACGGCGAATTGTCCGCCTTCGAGCGGTTTTCTTCCGACGCACGATTTTCGCCCACGTTGCACGACCGAGCTGCGGTGGGGCGGCTTGCCGTGACCGAGTTTGAGCACTTCGAGGCGGTGGCCGCCCAGTTGGAGCAACTCGGTGTTGACGTAGAGACTGCGATGGCTCCGTTCCAGCCCTCCATCGACGCTTTCCATGACCGGACGCGGCCAGCCGACTGGTACGAATCCCTGATGAAGGCCTACGTCACCGACGGCGTGTTGGGCGACTTCTACCTGCACATCGCCGGAGCGCTCGACAGCGAGACGCAGAAGCTGGTGGCCCGGATCAAGGAAAACACCGAACAGATTTCCATGATCGCAGCGCGCCTCAAGCAGGTGCTGGCCGACGACCCGCGGCTGTCCTCGCGACTGGCGTTGTGGGGGCGCCGACTGGTGGGCGAGGCGCTGACCCAAGCCCAGCGGATCGGGATTGAGCGTGCCGTCCTGAGCGAGCTGATGCGTGGACAGGACCCGGACCGGCAGGCCCAGGCCACCGAAGAGCTGTTCGCCCAGCTGACCCGGAACCACTCCCGGCGGATGAACGATCTGGGCCTGACGGCGTGAACGGGACCCTATAAAGCTGGCGGGATCGCCGGTAGGCTGACGGTGGCCGCTTTCGAATGGCGCGCTGACTTTCGCCGCGGAGCCGGGCGGCCGGA
Organism: Arthrobacter sp. Dra40; assembly: GCF_059091905.1. NCBI lineage: Bacteria > Bacillati > Actinomycetota > Actinomycetes > Micrococcales > Micrococcaceae > Arthrobacter > Arthrobacter sp. Dra40. Next base: position 65,590 of record NZ_JBNHHB010000013.1, on the reverse strand, counting down.
CCCAGCCGTGCAGCAGACCGGGAGGACATCGTGGGACGTGCCAAGGACGTACTGAGCAGCGAAGAGATCGACCGGCAGCTCCTCGGGCTGCCGCAGTGGCGCTATGCGGGCGGGGCGCTGGTCAGCGTGTTCACGCTGGACAACGGGCGCGAGGCGCTGAATTTCATTGCCGCCGTGGGCGACCTCGCCGAGGAGCAGCAGCACCATCCGGACTTGGACTGGCGGTACAACAAGGTCTTCCTTCGGTTCACCTCGCACGACGCCGATGCCGAAGTCACCACGCGCGACGTGTCCGCGGCGGCAGCCGTCAGCGTGCTGGCGCAGAAGCTTTCCGCCGACGCGGACCCGGACGCTTACAGGGGGTAGCCCGACTCAGCCCAGCAGGGCGGTCAGGCGCTCGGTGTCCCGCTGCACGCGGCGGCGGCCAATCAGCCAGGCGCCGGTCCACGCCGCGGGGATGGATACCGCCATGGGCAGCAGCCATGACAGGTAATGCAGGCCAGGCTCGGACGCCAGGCCTGCGGCCATCAGGATGAACCAGAGCAGCACCGCCGCCGCCACCGCTATGCCGGGCAGCAACAGCACCCCGTAGGCGTGCCGGCGTGAATCCACGGCCCACGCCGTGAATCCGACGGCGGCGGCTACCAGCAGCAGCAGGACCAGCGGGACCATGGCGCTTAGAGCGCGCCGAAACCGACGGGGCGGGGACCTTCGGCGCCGATCTCAACGTAAGCCAGGACATTGGACGGAATGATGACCAGGCGGCCCTTGGAATCGGTCAGGCGCAGTTCGGCACCGCCGTTCATGGCCCGGCTGGCAATCTCGGCCACTTCGTCCGGCGACTGCGCCGAATCGAGCACGATTTCGCGGCCGACGTTCTGCATGCCGATCTTGACTTCCACGCTGATGCCTCCTGCTTGAATGCTGTGTGCGGGTAGGTTCCCTACTGGCGAATCTATCCTAGGGTTCCTTCGGGAAGCGTGAAATTCCGCGCCAAGCTAAACGGTAGATCAGTTCGCTGGCGGCGTCTTGGTCCAGATCGCCTCCGGCACGCAGCCAATGCCGTGCACTGATCTGCGCCATACCGGCCAGGGCGCGGCCCAGGAGCGTCGCCTCGACCTCGGACAGCTTGGTGTCCTCGGCGATGACATCGGCGATGGCGCTGGCCAGCCTCGCGTTGAAGTCCTCCAGCCGGGAGCTGACATCTGGATCGTTGTTCAGGTCGGACTCAAAGACCAACCGGTGTGCCTGGCTGTCCTGGGCGATGAACTGGTAGTAGGCCCGGATGGTGGCGTACACGCGCAGCTTGTTGTCCGTGGTCGAGTTCAGCGCGGCCATCAACATGGCGTTCAGCGATTCCAAATGGTGATCCAGCAAAGCCAGGTACAGCTCCCGCTTGCCCGGAAAGTGCTGGTAGAGCACCGGCTTGCTCACGTGTGCGGCGTCGGCGATCTCGTCCATCGCCGCGGCGTGGTAGCCGTTGGCCACGAACACCTCGTGTGCCGCCTGCAGCAACTGGCGCCGCCGTTCCTCCCGGGGAAGTCGGGTGGGTCGGGCAGCGGGGCGGGGTTCTGTTGTCACGGCGGTACACGGCCTCTTCCGGCGCTCGGTCAGTAAACCAGCGCCACAATGCAGTAGGTGTCAGTCCCGACCAGTTTACGCACCAGTAACCGTCCAGCGGCGTAGATTGGAACAATGACCACCCAGGAAACCGGGCCGCTGCCGCCGCTGGTGGAGCCGGCCGCTGCGCTCAGCAAGGACGAGACCGAACGGTACTCGCGGCATTTGATCATTCCGGAAGTAGGCATGGTCGGCCAGCTGCGGTTGAAGAACGCCAAGGTGCTGGTGATCGGCGCCGGCGGCCTGGGCTCACCGGCCATGCTGTATCTGGCGGCAGCCGGGGTGGGCCGCATTGGAATTGTGGACGACGACGACGTGGAAGTCAGCAACCTGCAGCGCCAGGTCATCCACGGCGTGGCTGACCTGGGGCGCAGCAAGGCGGCCTCGGCCCGGGACAGCATTCTGGCGCTGAACCCCGGCGTGGACGTGGTGCTGCACGAGGTCCGGCTAAATTCGGGCAACGCGCTGGAAATCTTCGCCGGTTACGACCTGATCCTGGACGGTACGGACAACTTCGCCACCCGGTATCTGGTCAACGACGCCGCCGCACTGCTGGGCAAGCCCTACGTGTGGGGTTCCATCCTCAGGTTCGACGGACAGGTCAGTGTCTTCTGGGACGCCTTCGGTCCGAACTACCGCGATCTCTACCCGGAGGCGCCCCCGCCCGGGTCGGTGCCGTCGTGCGCCGAGGGCGGCGTGCTGGGTGTGCTGTGCGCGCAGATCGGCTCCGTGATGGTGAACGAAGCGATCAAGCTGATTACCGGGATCGGCCAGACGCTGCTGGGCCGCGTGCTGATCTTCAACGCCCTCCAGATGAGCTGGCGCGAGCTGAAGGTGCGCAAGGACCCGGACGCCGAGCCAATCACCCGGCTGGTCGACTACGAAGCCTTTTGCGGGGTGGCGCCGGTGCGTGAAGTGGACGGCGACCACGCCGTGGACGCCCGCACCCTGTCCCGCATGCTCGCCGACCGCGACGCCGGCAAACGGGATTTCCAGCTGATCGACGTCCGCGAGCCCGGCGAGTACGAGGTGGTCAGCATTCCCGGTGCGGTGATGATCCCGAAGGGCCGGATCCTGTCCGGCGAGGCCCTCGATGACCTGCCGCGGGGGCAGGACCTGGTCTTCCACTGCAAGTCGGGCGTCCGCTCATCCGAGGTGCTGGAGAGCCTGCTGGCGCAGGGCTATACCCGGGTGTCCCACCTGGACGGAGGAATCCTGGCCTGGGTCAGGGACGTGGAACCAGCCAAGCCGGTGTACTGAGGCCACGCCTGCCGATATCAGGCAACGCCGCTGTCCCGCGGCGGCGAATCAGGCGGTGGCTGCGTCGTCGTCGTGCACCACTGCCACCGGACAGGACGCGGCATCCGCGGCTGCCGGCAGCGCCGGCTCCTCCACCGTGATGCCGTACAGCGCTTCCAGCGCGGCAATGTAGCGGTCCTGCTCGCCGTTGGCGGCAAGCTCGCGCGCCCGCACGGTGGGCAGGTGCAGCAGCTGCTTGACCATGCGGCGCATGGCGAATTCGACTTCCTGGGCCGGGCCGGTGCAGCCGTGTTGCGAGCGAACCTTGTCCAGTTCGCTCTCCAGCACCTGCATGGTGTGTTTGCGCAGCGCCACGATGGCCGAGTCCACGCTGCGCGCCTGCTGGCTGGCTTCGAAGCTGCGGGCCGCGGTGGCTACGATTTCCGCAGCCTGCTGGACCGATTCCGCCTGCTCCTCGGGCGCGGCCATGCGCACAGATTCCAGCGTGATCAGTTCCACGCCCTCGAGGCGACCAACGGCAGGGTCGAAGTCGTGGCTCAGAGCCAGGTCGATGATGGTCAGCGGCTTCTCGACGCCGGTGCGCATGCGGGCCACCCGGTCCGCGCTGACCTGGTTGTCGCCGCCGCTGCATCCGATGACCACGTCGGCGGCGGCGATGGCCGGGCCCAACGCGGCATGCGTCAAAGGCGCCCCGCCACGGGTTTCGGTGAAGGTTTCGGCACGTCCGGACGAGGAATAGACGCTGATCTGGGTGCAGCCGCGTTCACGCAGCAGCGCCATGGTGGCTCCGGCGTAGGCGCCGGTTCCGAAGAGCACAACCCGCTTGCCCGACCAGTCCTTGTCTGCCGCCAGATCCGTGGCCAGGTCGAGGGCGACGGAAACGATCGAGAGCCCGCGGCCACCGAGGGCGGTCTGCGTGCCGACGTCCTTGGCCGTGCGGGACGCGGTCTGGAACAGGCGGACCAGCCCGCCACTGGCCGTGCCCTTCTCCTGTGCTTCGATCAGCGCCCGGCGCACCTGGCCGGCCACCTCGCGTTCGCCCACGACGGCCGAATCAAGGCCTGCCCCGACGGCGAACAAGTGCCGGGCAACGTCCTCGCCGGTATTCAGGTCGAAGGAATCGGCAACCAGTGATTCGTCCAGACCCGAGCTACGGCTGATCTGTTCGATGAGGGCGGCGCGGGCGGATTCCAGATCGGATTCGTTCTCGGCCTCGCAGTAAACTTCCACCCGGTTGCAGGTGGCCAGGACAACTGCGCCGGAGACCGGGGACCCGTCTGCGAGCACGCTTGTATCGATCCGGGAGGTGCCGGCGCTTAGGCGGGCCACCGTTTCCAGATCGACCTTGGAATGGGTTGCAACGAGTGAAAGTAAGACCACAGCGCCTCTATCTTAGCGGGAAGGAAGCCTCAGCTCATTCAAGCTTCGCCCATTAACCCTGAGTTAACCTGCAGTCTGCGGCTCCGACGCCGGTGATATTGCCCACTCCAGCCTGCGGGAAGCCGAACGGTGGGCCGGCTGCCCGTTCCTCCAGTTGGCCAGAAGTGTGGCCACTGGATGAGAATCTATGTCATGACACTGAATGCTTCCCATCCCTTGGTGGACGGGCGTACCGCTGACTCCGACCTGATCACCGCCTACCGCGGCGGCAAGCCCGGCCGCCGTCCCGTCTGGTTCATGCGGCAGGCCGGGCGGTCGCTGCCCGAATACCGGGAAGCACGCCAGGGCATCGCCATGCTCGATTCCTGCCTGAAACCGGAGCTGGCCGCCGAGATCACGCTGCAGCCGGTGCGGCGCCACGACGTGGACGCCGGAATCTTCTTCTCCGACATCGTCATCCCGCTGAAGCTGGCCGGGGTGGATGTGGACATTGTTCCCGGCGTCGGACCCGTTCTGGCTGCCCCGGTCCGCACCGCCGCCGACGTCGCGGCGTTGCCGAAGCTGACGGATGAGGCGCTGGAACCGATCCGTGAAGCGGTCCGGCTGACCGTGGCGGAGCTCGGCAAGAAGCCGCTGATCGGTTTCGCCGGCGCACCGTTTACGCTCGCGGCGTACATGGTGGAGGGCCGGCCGTCCCGTGACCACCTGGGCCCCCGCACCATGATGCATTCGGACCCGGAGACCTGGAACGCGCTGGCCGGTTGGGCCGCCGACGCTTCCGGCAAGTTCCTGCGCGCCCAGCTGGAAGCGGGAGCCAGCGCCGGGCAGCTGTTTGACTCCTGGGCTGGTTCGCTGTCCCTCGCGGACTACCGGCGGCGGGTGGCACCGGCGTCGACCCGTGCCCTTGACCATGTCCGCGACCTGGGCGTCCCGTTGGTCCACTTCGGCACCGGCACCTCCGAGCTGCTCGTCGCCATGCGCGATGTTGGTGCCGATGTGATCGGCGTTGACTACCGGCTGCCGCTGGACGAGGCGAACCGACGGTTGGGCGGCCGAACGCCGCTGCAGGGCAACATCGATCCGGCGTTGCTGTCGGCACCGTGGGATGTCCTTGAGGCCCATGTCCGCGATGTGCTGGCCGCCGGCAGTGCCGCTCCCGGCCACGTGGTCAATCTGGGCCACGGCGTGCCGCCGGAGACCGATCCGGCGGTGCTGACCCGCGTGGTCGAACTGATCCACTCGGTGGCCCCGTAACCATGCAGCACCCCGCCCCGCAGCACGCATCCGGCCGCCCCGAACGGAAGGCCGGGCGCAAGCCCAAGCCGAGCACCGCCGTCGTCATCGGTGGCGGAATAGCCGGTCTGGTCTCCGCGCGCGAGCTGGCCCTGGCCGGCGTCGAGGTGACGGTCCTGGAGCGCAGCCCCAGGTTCGGCGGCTGCGTGACGCGGCACGAAGTAGGCGGGCTGACGCTCGACGCCGGTGCCGAGTCGTTCGCCACCCGTTCCAGCGTGGTCTCCGAACTCGTCGCCGAACTGGGGCTGGGCGCGGAGCTGGTGCAGCCGAACCCCGCCGGTGCCTGGATCCAGCTGCCGGACGGCGCGCAGCGGCTGCCCAAGACCGGTGTGCTCGGCATTCCGGCGGACCTCTCCGATCCGGACGTGGTGCGCGCGATCGGCCGCCGGGCCGCGCTGCGCGCTTCCGGTGACAAGGTCATGCCGCTGGGATCGTTGCTGCGCCGCGAGCAGCTGAGCCTGGGCGAACTGGTGCGCGCCCGGATGGGCGATGCCGTGCTCCAGAAACTGGTGGCGCCGGTGGTGGGCGGAGTGTATTCGGCGGATCCGGATGTGCTGGAGGTGGATTCGGTGATGCCGGGGCTGCGCGCCTCGGTGGCCTCGCACGGTTCGCTGACTGCCGCGGTGCGTGCCATCCGCAAGGCCGCCCCGGCCGGCTCCAACGTGGCCGGCATTGCCGGGGGAATGGGGCGGCTGACCGAGGCGCTGTTGGCGGACCTGAAGACCCGCCATGTTTCGCTGCACGCCGGGGGGGCGGCCACCGCCGTCACGAAGCACGACGACGGGTGGCTGGTGGAGTCTGCGGCGGGCACCTTTACTGCCGACGCGGTGATGATGGCCGCCGACGGCGGTGCCGCTGTCCGCCTGCTGGCCGGCACGGTACCCGGCCTGGCCGGACTGGAACCCCAAGCGGGGCCCTCGGTGGCGCTGGTGACCCTGGTAGTGGACCTGCCGGAGCTGGATGCGATGCCCCGCGGCACCGGCCTGCTGGTGGCGCCGTCGGTGCTAAACATCAAGGCGAAGGCGCTGACCCATGCCACCGCCAAGTGGCCGTGGCTGGCGGACGAAGCCGGTCCGGGCAGCCACGTACTGCGGTTGTCCTATGGGCGCGCGGTGGGGCAGCAGGGCGCAGAGGACTTCACTGGCTGGAAAGACGACGAGCTCTACCGGCAGGCGCTGGCGGATGCCACCTCGTTAATGGGCGTGGGGGTCGGCGACGACGACGTGGTGGGTTGGAAGGTGGTGCGTTGGATCGGTGCGCTGCCCTCCGCAACGGTGGGGCACCGCGACCGTGTGGCGGCGGTACGCCGCGAACTGGCTGCCCATACCGGGGTGGACGTGACCGGCGCCTGGCTCGCCGGCACCGGTTTGGTGGCGGTGGTGGGCGACGCACGCCGCCGTGCGCGGGAGCTTGCCGCCCGGCTGCAACCCGCAGCTTGATCTTCTACAATGTGTAGAAGCAAAGTTTTCGATTAATTACGATGCAGAAGGCAGACTGGTAAGCATGAGCGAATCGGCAAAGTCAGAGTCAGCAACCACCGTCATCGGAGGCACCGACGAGGAGCTGTTCTACACCCTCTGGACGGTTTTCAAGCGCACCGGTGCGCCGGCAGAACCGTCCGCTGTGGCAGCGTTCGATGAAACGGTTGCAGAACTGGCCGGCCGCAACGTCACGCTGCGCGGCGCCTACGATGTTTCCGCCATGCGCGAGGACGCCGACGTGATGATCTGGCTGCACGGCCCGCAGCCGGACGAGCTCCAGGCCGCCGTGCGCGCCATCCGCCGGACCGGGCTGTTCGCCGCCACCGAGCTGGTCTGGTCCGCCATGGGTGTCCACCGCGACGCCGAATTCAGCAAAAACCATGCGCCGGCCTTCTCTCTCGGCAAGGAACCGGAAGCCTGGCTCTGCGTCTACCCGTTCGTGCGCTCCTACGAGTGGTACCTGCTGCCCGCCGAGGAGCGCGGCAAGATGCTGCGGGACCACGGCATGATGGGCCGTGAGTTCCCGCAGGTGCTCGCCAACACCGTTGCATCGTTCGCGCTGGGGGACTGGGAATGGATCCTGGGCCTGGAAGCTCCCGAGCTGATCGACCTGGTGGACCTGATGCGCCACCTGCGCTACACGGACGCCCGCAACCACGTGCGCGAAGAGATCCCGTTCTACACCGGCAAGCGCATCAGCACTGCCGAAATCGCCGAGGTGCTGCGGTGAGCCAGCCAGCCGAACACTCCTTCGACCCGCAGGCGGGCGTGGCTCCCGACGGGACCATGCAGCCGAAGAACTATGACGCCCTGCTGCTGGCCTCCTTCGGCGGGCCCGAGGGCCAGGACGACGTCATTCCGTTCCTGCGCAACGTCACCAGCGGCCGCGGCATCCCCGATGAACGGCTCGAGGAAGTCGCCACCCATTACCGGGCCAACGGCGGCATCAGCCCGATCAACGCTCAGAACCGTGCGCTGAAGTCCGCCCTGGAAGCAGAACTGGCCCGCCGCGGGATCAACCTGCCGGTGCTCTGGGGAAACCGGAACTGGGACCCCTACATCACCGACGTTTTCAAGGAAGCGTACGACGCCGGCCACCGCCGCGTGCTGGCCGTGAGCACCAGCGCCTACGCCGGCTACTCCAGCTGCCGGCAGTACCGCGAGGACTTCGGCATGGCACTGGTGGAGACCGGGCTGGCCGGGAAGCTGGAAGTGGATAAGGTCCGCCAGTACTTCGACCACCCGGGCTTCGTGGAGCCGTTCGTGGACGGACTGGCCGAGGGACTGAACCGGGTCCATGCCGACCTGGCTGCGCAGGGGGCAGCGGACGCGCCGGTCCACATCCTGTTCGCCACCCATTCCATTCCGGTCGGGGACGCCGAGAACGCCGGCCCGCGCGGCGTGGAGTACGAGGGCGGCAGCGCCTACGTAGCGCAGCATCTGGCCACCGCCCGCGCGGTACTGGACCGGGTACCGGAAGCCGCCGGTGTCGATTGGTCGCTGGTCTACCAGTCCCGCTCCGGCGCACCGCACGTGCCGTGGCTGGAACCGGACATCAACGACGCGATCGAAGAACTGCCGGCGCAAGGCGTGAAGGGCGTGGTGATCGTCCCGCTGGGCTTTGTCAGCGACCACATGGAGGTGGTCTGGGACCTGGACACCGAGGCACTGGAAACCTGCCGCAACCTCGGCCTGGCCGCAGCCCGCATCCCCACGCCCGGCGTGCACCAAAAATTCGTCGAGGGCCTGGTGGACCTGGTCTGCGAACGGACGCTGGACCAGCACCAGGCGGAGCGTCCCGCACTGACCCCGCTAGGTCCGTGGATGGATGTCTGCATGCCCGGCTGCTGCGCCAACCGCCGCGGCGAGAAGCCGACCGTCGCGGGCATGGATTCGACCGTCGGGGTGACGCAGGTATGACCGTGACCGTCCGCGTGGGCACCCGCGCCAGCGCCCTGGCCGTCACCCAGACCACCACCGTGGCCGAGGCCCTGGCCGCCGGGGGAGCGCTGCAGTACGAACTGGTCCGCATCAAGACCGAGGGCGACGTGCTCAAGGGACCGCTGGCCCAAATCGGCGGCACCGGTGTGTTCACCGCCGCCCTGCGCGAGGCCCTGCTGGACGATCGCTGCGACGTGGCCGTTCATTCGCTCAAGGACCTGCCCACCGGCGTGGCGGAGGGCCTGCAGATCGCCGCCATTCCGGTGCGGGTGGACGTCCGGGACGCGTTGTGCGCCCGCGACGGGCTGACCCTTGCCGAACTGCCGGCCGGGGCCAAAGTGGGCACGGGCTCGCCGCGCCGGGCAGCCCAGTTGCGCGCCGCCCGCCCCGATCTGGACGTCGTGGATATCCGCGGCAACGTGGACACCCGGCTGGGACGGGTCAAGGGGCTGACCGGTGAAGCGATGATCGAAGGAAAGCACGCCGATCTTGACGCCGTCGTGCTCGCCGCCGCCGGCCTGGCCCGGCTGGGCCGCACCCAGCATGTAACGGAACTGCTGGATCCGTCTGTCATGCTGCCCGCTCCTGGCCAGGGCGCACTGGCTGTTGAATGCAGGGTGGCCGACGCGGCGGCCGGGACGGCGTTGGCCGGCGCGCTGGCTGACTACGACGACGCGGAAAGCCGCTTGGCCGTGACCGCCGAACGCTCGCTGTTGGCCCGGTTGGAAGCAGGCTGCAGCGCGCCAGTGGGGGCGCTGGCACGGGTCGACGCCGGCACCCTGGTGCTGCGGGCCGTGGTTTGCAGCCCCGACGGCAGCCGGCTGTTGCACGGTGAGCAGCAGGTGCAGGCCGCCGGTGCCGAAGATGCTGTGGCGCTGGGTGCCCGACTAGCTGAAGAGCTGCTCGGGCAGGGCGCCGGCGACTTGATGAGCCAGGCTGGCCACTGACCATGGCGTTGCTGCGGCAGCGCGGGGCGCCGGAGAACCAGCTCCAGGGGCTGCGGGTGGTGCTGCCGCGCACCCCTGATCGGGCAGCCGGGATGGCCGCCGAACTGCGCAGGCGGGGCGCGTCGGCCAGCGTCATGCCCCTGATCGATTTCGAGCGGACCGACAGGCCCGCCGAACTGGACGAAGCCCTCACCCTGCTGGCCCAGCGCAAGGTGGACTGGCTGGTGATCACCAGCATCACCACGGTGCGGGCGCTGAAGGCCTGCGCGCTGGACCGCGGAACCAGCCTGGCAGCCCTGGCCGGCGACACCAAAGTTGCCGCCGTCGGCACGCCAAGCGCCAAGGCGCTTGAGGCGGAGGGGCTCTCGGTGGACTTGGTTCCGCCCGGGAGCATGGACGCCGTCGGCCTGGTGGCAGCCTGGCCGCTTCCGCCCGAAGGAGCGAACCGCTCGACGGAGCGGATGATGGTGTTGCTGCCGCAGGCGGACATCGCCGCCCCCACGGTGTTCGAAGGCTTGATGGCCAAAGGCTGGCAGGTGCTGCCCGTAACCGCCTACCGGACGGTGGATTATCCCGCCCGGCCGGAGCTCCGGCTGACGGCCGCGCTGGAGATCGCCTCGAGTGAGCGCGCCGATGGCCTGGAAGTCATCACGGCCGCCGATTTCCGCAGCCGCGCGCTCGACGGCGGCATTGACGCCGTCGTCCTGACCTCGCCCAGCGTGACCCGGCGGTTGGCCGGTCTTCTCGACCCCCGGCCGGCCGGACTCCGGCTGATCGCCATCGGCAACAGTTCGGCACGGCAGGCCGCCGAACTGGGGCTGGAGATCGCGGCCACGGCTGCCGAACCAACGCCGTCGGGCATCGCCGACGCGCTCGCACAAACCCTGGAGCGCCAGCCCACCGAAACGGAAGGAACGCCATGAGCTTCCCCAACCACCGGCCCCGTCGACTGCGGGCCACCGAAGCGATCCGCCGGATGACGGCGGAGGTCCGGACCCACCCGAACCAGTTGATCCTGCCGGCGTTCATCCGCGAAGGCATCAGCGAGCCGGTGCCGCTGCAGTCCATGCCGGGCGTGGTCCAGCACACCGCGGATTCGCTCAAGCGGGCGGCCGCCGAGGCCGTGGAACTGGGGCTCGGCGGGATCATGCTCTTCGGCGTTCCCGCAGTGCGCGATGCCACCGGCAGCGCCGGGGTGGATCCCAACGGCGTCCTGAACCGCGCCATTGCCGATGTGAAGGCCGAGGTCGGCAACGACCTGGTGGTGATGGGCGACGTGTGCCTCGACGAGTTCACCGACCACGGGCACTGCGGCGTCCTGGCACCCGACGGCACGGTGGACAACGACGCCACGCTGCCGATCTACGCGGAGATGGCAGTGGTCCAGGCGGCGGCGGGAGCCGACGTGCTGGGTCCCTCCGGCATGATGGACGGCCAGGTGGCAGTGATCCGCCAGGCGTTGGACGAGGCCGGCTACCAGGACGCCTCCATCCTTGCCTACGCCGCCAAATATGCCTCGGCCTTCTACGGGCCGTTCCGCGAAGCGGTGGATTCGCAGCTCACCGGAGACCGGCGGACCTACCAGATGGATGCCGCCAACCGGCGCGAAGCCATCCGGGAAGTGGAACTGGACCTGGCCGAGGGCGCCGACATGATCATGGTCAAACCGGCCATGAGCTACCTGGACGTCCTCTCCGATGTGGCGGAAATGTCCCCGGTGCCGGTCGCTGCCTACCAGATCTCCGGCGAGTACGCGATGATCGAGGCGGCCGCGGCCAACGGCTGGATCGACCGCAGGGCCGCCATCCTGGAGTCGGTCCTCGGCATCCGCCGCGCCGGTGCCGACATGGTGCTGACCTACTGGGCCCCGGAACTGGCCCGCTGGCTGAAGTAACACCTGAACTCCCTGCCTCTGCGGGCACCACCCTGCCCGCAGCGGACAAAAAGCTGTGCCGAAAGGAACCATGACCATGACTGAAGCCTCCCGCTCCGAGGAACTCTTCGAACGAGCCCGCCAACTGATGCCCGGCGGCGTGAACTCCCCGGTGCGGGCCTTCGGCTCAGTCGGCGGCACCCCGCGCATGATGGTCAGCGGCAAGGGCGCCTACCTCACCGACGCCGATGGCCGCGAGTACGTGGACCTGGTCTGCTCGTGGGGACCGGCCCTGCTGGGCCACGCCCACCCGGCCGTGCTGGAGGCTGTGCATTCCGCGGTGGACCGCGGCCTGTCCTTCGGGGCCTCCACGCCGGCCGAGTCCGAGCTGGCCGCCCTGGTCGTCGGCCGGGTCTCCGCCGTCGAGCGCCTGCGGATGGTCTCCACCGGTACGGAAGCGACCATGACTGCGGTGCGTCTTGCCCGCGGCTACACCGGGCGCAACCTGATTGTGAAGTTCGCCGGCTGCTACCACGGCCATCTGGACGGGCTCCTGGCCGCCGCGGGTTCCGGCGTGGCCACGCTGGCGCTGCCCGGTTCGGCCGGTGTCACCGAGGCGACCGCCGCCGAGACGCTGGTGCTGCCGTACAACGACATCACCGCCGTGGAAGAGGTCTTCGCCACCCGCGGCAGCCAGATCGCCGCGGTCATCACCGAGGCGGCACCCGCCAACATGGGCGTGGTCACCCCCGGCGACGGCTTCAACGCGGCCCTGTCCCGGATCACCCGCGAACACGGTGCGCTGCTGATTTTGGACGAGGTGCTCACCGGTTTCCGCACCGGCTATGCCGGCTACTGGGGGCTGACCGGGGGAGCGGCCGGTGCGGCCGATCCGTTCGTGCCCGACCTGCTGACCTTCGGCAAGGTCATCGGCGGCGGCATGCCCGTGGCTGCCTTGGGCGGCCGCGCGGAGGTCATGGACTACCTGGCGCCGGTGGGCCCGGTCTACCAAGCCGGCACCCTCTCCGGCAACCCGATTGCCATGGCTGCCGGCGTCGCGACGCTCACTGCCGCAACGCCGGACGTCTACGCGGCCATCGACTCCCGCTCCCGCGAACTGCAGGCCGCGCTGTCCGCCGCTTTGTCCGAGGCCGGCGTGGACCACAGCATCCAGACCGCGGGAAACCTGTTCAGCGTGGCCTTCGGCACGTCGGCGAACGGCGTGCGCAACTACGCCGACGCGCAGGCCCAGGAGGCCTTCCGCTACGCTCCGTTCTTCCACGCGATGCTCGACGCCGGCGTCTACCTGCCGCCGTCGGTCTTCGAAGCCTGGTTCCTTTCCGCCGCGCATGACGACGCCGCGATGGACAAGATTTTTGCCGCCCTCCCGGTGGCCGCGCGGGCCGCCGCGGCGGCCACAGCAACGGCCTGACCCACTGGCCGAGCCCGGCGCCGAACAGTGCCGGGCGGCCTCCGACGCGCCCCGGGCTGGCCACAGGCATGGCAGACTGGTCCTGAGGCCGGGCCCGTGCGGGACCGGCCTGCCATAACGTGAAACCAGGGGAGTGCAGATGGGCCTGTTGTCCAGGCGCAGGCAAATGCAGGAAAAGCACGACGGCGGCGCTCGTCCGACGCCGGAGGTCGCCGTCCACGTGCCGCCGCGGTCCATGTGGTCGGACGGTATGGGCCGTACGGCCACCCGTTCTGCGCAACTGCTGTTGGCGCTGGCGCTGGCCGTTGTGGTGATCTACGGGCTGCTGCAGTTGCGGCTGCTGGTCATCCCGGTCCTGATTGCCCTGATCTTGGCCGCGGCCGTGAGCCCGGTGGTGGGGGTGCTGCGCCGCTGGGGTTGGTCCCCGGCGCTCGCGACGGTCACCGCGTTCCTCGGGATCCTCGCAGTGCTCGGCGGAGTGGTCACGGGAATCGTCTTTGCGGTCCGCAGCGAATGGGATGAACTAATCCGCTCCGCCAGCGAGGGCTGGCTGCAGCTGCAGGAAATGATGGCCACCTTCCCGCTGCCGGTGAGCCAGGGGCAGATCGACGAAGCGCTGGCGTCAGTGGTGGACTTCCTGACCAGCGCCGCCGCCGGGCGCAGCGCTCTCAGCGGGTTGTCAATGGCGGCGGAAATAATCACCGGGGCTGTCCTGATGGCCGTCATCCTGTTCTTCTTCCTCAAAGACGGTCCGCGGATCTGGGCCTTCCTGCTCAGCTGGTTCCCGGCCGCCCGGCGGCCCAAGCTGGAAGAGGCCGGATCGCGTGCCACGGACGTGCTGGGCAGCTACGTCCGCGGGACCGCCACCGTAGCGGCCGTCGACGCTTTTTTCATCGGTCTGGCCCTGTTCATCCTCCAGGTGCCGCTGGCACTGCCGCTATCGGTGCTGATCTTCATTGGCGGATTCGTCCCGATCGTCGGCGCCACCGTTGCCGGCGTCTTGGCCACCCTCGTGGCGCTGGTAACCAATGGGCCGGTGGCTGCGCTGGTGGTGGTCGCCGTCGTGATTGTGGTGCAGCAGTTGGAAGGCAACTTCCTGCAGCCGGTGGTGATGGGGCGCTCGGTGAGCCTGCATTCGCTGGTGATCCTGCTGGCTCTGACCGCGGGAACCATCCTGGGCGGCATCATTGGCGCAGTCTTGGCCGTTCCGGTGACGGCGGTGTCCTGGGTGGTCATCCAAGTGCTGACGGGGCGGTCCTCCGCCGAGCAAGCCGCGGCGGTCCGGCAGCGCCGCTGACCTGAGTACGCCGACCAAACATCAGAGGTCCCCGGAAGCCGAAGCTTCCGGGGACCTCTCATTGCCCGCTGGAGCCGCTGGAGTCAGCGGCCCGGGACGGGATTAGAAGGCGGGGAACACATCGCCGTTGGGCCAGGTCTCCTCGATGAACTTCTTCACATCCGGGCTGTGCAGCAGTTCGTCGAGCTTGGCGATGGCCGGGTTGTCGTCGCCGGCCTTCCAGACCAGGAAGTTGGCGTACGGGTTGTTCTCGGCGGATTCGACGATCACCGCATCATCCGTGTTCAGGCCGGCATCCAGGATGAAGTTGCCGTTGATGATGGCCAAGTCGACCTTCGGATCGTCAATCAGCTGGACCAGGATTTCGGGCTGGTTCTCCTCGAACTTCAGGCCCTTCGGGTTCTGCTCGTCGGTCAGCGTCAGTGCCGCAGAATCATCCTTGATGTCGGTCAGCAGGCCCTCGGCTTCGAGCATCTTCAGCGCGCGCGGCTGGTTACCCGGATCGTTGGTGACCGCAATCGTCGCGCCGTCGGGGATCTCGTCGACGCTCTTGTGCTTGGACGAGAACCCGGCGTAGGGCTCAATGTGGATGCCTTCGCCGTGTTCGAAATCGTAGCCCTTGTCAGCCACCTGCTGGTCAAAGAAGGCCAGATGCTGGAAATAGTTGGCGTCCAGGGAGCCATCGCTGAGGGCGATGTTCGGGGTCTGGTAATCGGTGAATTCCTTGATGTCCAGGTCGATGCCGGCATCCTTGGCCAAATTTTCGTCCACGAACTGCAGGATCCGGCCCTGGGGGACCGGAGTGGCACCTACCGTGATCGTCGTGGGATTGGCCGGATCCAGCGTGGCATCAGCGCTGGGGGTGGAATCGGAGCCACCGCAAGCCGTCAGCGCAAAGGCCGCGGCCAGGCCGGTACCAATGAGGGTTAGTGCTTTACGCATCTGCGTGCGTTCCTTTCAACTAACCGGGGCAGGCCGAAGGCGGCTCATCCCGGATGTGGTGCAGCTAGCGGCTACTGGCTGCATTCCTCCGCGGCCTCACGGCCGGCGGGAGCATAGGGGAGCGGGACGGCAATGTCCCTGAACTGACGGGAGACCTGTCAGACTGCGGTGGCGGGCTCGTGCCGGCGTTTCTTCGTGCCCGCTTGGGCCGCGCTGCGGTGGTCCACCCGCCGGGACACGGCGTCGCCGGTCCACTGGATCAGCTGGACGAGGATCACCATGATCACGATCGTGACAATCATGACCGTGGTGTCGAAACGCTGGAAGCCGTAGTTGTAAGCGAGCTGGCCCAGACCGCCGCCGCCGGTGAGGCCCGCCATGGCGGAGTAGCCCACCAAGGTGACCACCGTGGTCGTCAAGGCGGCGACCAACCCGGGCAACGCTTCGGGAACCAGGACCTTGGCCACGATCTGCAGCCGGGTGGAGCCCATGACCATCGCGGCATCGATCTTGCCGGAGCTGACATCCCGCAGAGCGGTTTCCACCAAACGTGCGAAGAACGGCACGGTGCCGATGGTGAGCGAGACACAGGCCGCCAAGGCGCCGATCGACGTCCCGGTGATCACCCGTGCCAGCGGGATCAGCGCGATCATCAGGATGGCGAACGGAATGGACCGGGTGATGTTCACGATGACGTCGGACACTATCCGGTTGGTCACCCTCATGGGCCGCAGGCCCCCCGGCGCGCTGGTGTAGAGGAAGATGCCCAGCGGCAGCCCGATGAGCAAAACAAAGGCACCCGAGACACCGACCATCAGCAAGGTTTCGCCGAGGGCTTTGGGCAGCGCCTTGGTGATGGCCGGGTTGGTCATCAGTTCGTTAATGAAGTTCATGATGTCTCTTCCCGGACGACGCGTACGGCGACGCCCTGGCCGGTCAAGTGCCGGGCGAGGGAAGCGGTGTCCGCCCCGGTCGGCAACTGGATGCGGAGATGGCCGAACTGGGTGCCGGCCAACGACTCCACGCTGCCGGCCAGGACGTTCAGGTCCATTCCGAAGGCGCGTGCGGCCCCGGTGAGCACCGGTTCCGAAGCGCTGTCGCCTGAATACAGGATTTCCAACACGGTGCCGATGCCGTTCGTTTCGGCCGACGGCAGTGGCAGCAGCGTGCTCGAAAGGCGGCCGCCAAGATCGGCCGCCACGGTGCGCAGCGGGCCATGTTCGACGATTCGGCCCGCCTCCAGGAGCGAGACCGAGTCGCAGATGCGCTTGATGACCTGCATCTCGTGCGTGATCACCAGCACGGTCAACTGAAGCCGCTGCGTGAGGTCCTGGATCAGCGTCAGGATTTCATCGGTGGTCTTCGGGTCCAGCGCCGACGTGGGCTCATCACAGAGCAGGACGTCGGGATCAGAGGCGAGGGCGCGGGCGATGCCGACGCGCTGGCGCTGGCCGCCGGAAAGCTGGGACGGGTAGGCGTTCTCAAACCCCTCCAGTCCGACCAGCTTGAGCAGTTCGGCAACCTTCGAGCGGATCGCTGCCCTGGGTGTCTTGACGATCTCCAAGGGGTGCGCCACGTTGTCGGCAGCGGTGCGCGAATCCATGAGGTTTGCATGTTGGAAGATCATTCCGATGCGGCGCCGGGCCGTCCTGAGATCGGCGTCCCGGGCTGCGCTCAGTTCAGCGCCGTTGATTGATACCGAACCCGACGTCGGGCTGTCCAGCAGGGTCAGGCATCGCACCAAGGTGGACTTGCCCGCGCCGGAATGGCCAACGATGCCGTGGATGGACCCCTTGGGAACGGACAGGCTGACGCCGTCCAGGGCTACCACTTCGCGGTTGCCCTGGCGGTAGACCTTGCGCAGGTCGGTAACAGTGATCATGGAACCTCGGGGAGTTGAACTCAGGAAGCATTGGCGGCCGCCATAGCACGCGCCGCCGCCAAGTCTTAATTATGACAGCCGCGGCAGTGCGCCGGAATTCGGCAAGAGGTCGCGTCATACGGCGACCCGAAGTTGACACAGAAGCGCTCCAAAGACGCGACGGAATTTAGGGCCGGAAGAGGAGCGTCAAACGGCCGCGGGCATCAGGCGTACCGGCCAGACGCCGTCCACAACTGCTTCAGGATCAGTGCGCCGCAGCCATTGCTGAAAGCTGGCAGCCTGCTGTGCGCACCAGCCGATTTGCCGTTCATGCAGTTCGGCGGCTTCGATGCACAGTCCCGTGTAGCGGCGGGCGAGGGCATCAGCGACTCCGATGGTCGCCAGCGCGTCGGCCGCCGAGGTGTGCGCAGCCTCCAGCCGCACGCCGTAGAGTTCGCACAGCGCCACCAGTGTGCGTTTCCCCCGCCGGTAGCGGTCCATCTGCTTATCCAGAATGAACGGATCGATCACCGGAGTTGCCGCCGGGGATTGGAAGCCGTAGCGCGCACATTCGTTCGCCAGCACGGTGAAGTCGTAGGCGGCGTTGAAGGCCATGACGGGAATGCCTGCGTCAAAGAACCCCGCCAACGCTTCGGCAATCCCGGCGGTGGCGGTGGCTGCATCGAGGCCCTCGGCGCGGGCGCGTTCCGTGCTCACGCCGTGGATCGCGGCCGCCTCGGCCGGAATCTCGACGCCAGGGTCTACCAGCCACTCGCGCTCCTGCACGGGACGTCCCCCTTCGTCGACCAGGACAAGGGAAGCCGTGACGATCCGGGCAGTGTGCGGATCACGGCCCGTGGTTTCCAGATCGAAGGCGGCCCGGGGACGTTCATGCCAGCTGTTCATGCCGGTAACCGTAGCCGCCGGGTCGGACGAAATCGGGGAGGCACAGCGGCGCGCGTGAAACTCCGGGGCGTTCCAGGGTCTTGTGTACGGCGGCACGGGTAGCTCAAATTACAATGGTGTAATGCGGGAAGCGGTGGTGGAAGCGGTCCTGGACCTCGCAGCGATCGTGCCGCCCGGCCGCGTGCTGTCGTACGGGGATGTTGCCGAGCTGCTCGATGTGGGCGGGCCCCGGCTGGTCGGCAGGATTATGTCGCTGCACGGGGACGCGGCTCCGTGGTGGCGCATCATTCGCGCCAATGGTTCACTGCCCGATGACCTGATGGCACGCGCGGTGGTGCACTACCGCCGGGAGGCGACGCCGCTGGCAGAGCCGGCTGCCGGGCCGGCAAAGGTGCGCATGGCCCAGGCCCGCTGGATGCCCCACGACGAAGAATTCGCGGCGATCGAGCGGTTGCGTCGCAAAGTGTCCGAGGCGACTGATGGGATGGGCGCATGATGGAGACGAAGCCAGCGGCGGGGCTGAAGCTGGTCCGGCCCGAAGCCAAGTCCGCGGGGGCCCCGCTGCCGAGCCAGGACCAGGAAGAAGTCATCGGCCTGCCCGCCGGCTGTGGTCCGGTGCTGGTGCTCGGCGGTCCGGGTACAGGGAAGACCACCGCGTTGGTGGAGCATGCGGTCCGCCGTGTGGAGGAAACCGGACTGGACCCGGCGGGCTTGCTCTTCCTGGCCCCGAACCGGCTGGCAGCCTCCCGGCTGCGGGATGCCCTGACGGCGCGGCTCGACCGCAGCCTGGGCACGTCCCCGGCCAGGACCTGGTCTGCCTACGCCTTCGACCTGATCCGCCGGGCCCGCGTGGAAGGTCTGCTGCCGCTGGTGGAACGGGCGCCCCGGCTGCTGTCCGGGCCCGAACAGGACCAGATCATCGCCGAACTGCTGGCCGGCCATCGTGCGGGCTATGGCCAGGGTGCCGGCTGGCCGGAAGACCTGCAGCAGGCGCTCGCCACCCGTGGCTTTCGGCAGGAGATCCGCCAGGTTTTCGACCGGTTGACCGAGTACGGCAGCACAGCCGCGCAGCTGGAGCACCTGGGCGCTGAGTGCGGCCGCCCGGACTGGACCGCGGCGGCACAGCTCTACCGTGAATACCGGGACTTGATCGACCTCCGGATGCCTGAGGCCTTCGACCCAGCCGGCATCATTACCTCGGCGCGCCAGCTGTTGCTGGAGCACCCCGGCTTCCTCGACCGGGAGCGCAGCCGCCTGCAGCTGGTCCTGGCCGATGACCTGCAGGAAGCCAATCCCGCCGTCTTCGAGCTGCTGACCTTGCTCGTCGAGGGACAGGACGCCGTGCTTGCGGCCTCGCCGGACACGGTCGTCCAGGGGTTCCGCGGTGCCCGGCCGGATGTGATCGGCAAACTTCCGGGGCTCCTCGGCGCCCGGGACAAACCCCTGCAGACGCTGGTGCTGACCACCTCGCACCGGATGGCGCCCGAAATCGCCGTCTCCTGGCAGTCCACGGCGGCCAGGATCTCCCAAGTTGCCGGCGCCCACCGCGCCCGCGACCTGGTCCATCCTGCTCCGCGGCCACAAACCGGAGCCGCTGCCGAACCTGGCGGCGATACCGCGGGAGGTGCGCCTTCCGCCAGCGCGCACGTGGTGGCCTCGCCCGTCCACGAGCACCGCTACGTCGCCCAGCGGATCCTGGAAGCCCGGTTGTTCGAGGGCTACAGGCTCAGCGAGATGGCCGTGATCGTTCGGACCGGCGGCCAGCTATCCGCCCTCGCGCGCTATCTCACCGGCCAGGACATCGCGGTCAAAGTTCCGGTGGCTGAAACCGCAGTGCGCGACGAAGCGGCCGTCCGGCCGTTGCTGGATGCCTTGGCCATGGCGCTCGATCCCGACTTGCTCACCGCGGACACCGCCGTTGCCCTGCTGACGTCCAGGGTCGGGGGCGCCACCGCGATCGACCTGCGCCGCCTGCGCCAGGCCCTGCGGCGCGAAGAGCTGCTGGGCGGCGGGGGCAGGTCCAGCGATGCCTTGCTTGTGGAGGCGCTGGGCGACACTGCGTTCCTGGGCACGTTGGGAAGGGAAGGCGGCGCCGCACGGAGGGTCGCGCGGATGCTCCAAGCCGGCCGGGAGGCGGCAGCCGCGCCAGGAGCCAACGCGGAGACTGTGCTGTGGGCCCTGTGGTCCGCCGCCGGGCTGGCGGACCGCTGGGCCGCGCAGGCACTGCAAGGCGGGCCGGCCGGTGTGCGGGCCGACCGCGATCTCGACGCCATGATGGCGTTGTTCCAGACGGCCGAACGATATGTCGACCAGCTTCCCGGCTCCAGCCCGCGGCAGTTCCTGGAGTACTTGCTGAACCAGGAACTGCCGATGGACAACCTGGCGCCGCGGGCCCAGTTGCGCGAAGCCGTTGAACTGCTCACGCCCGCCTCGGCAGCTGGCCGAGGCTGGCCGCTGGTGATCGTGGCGGGCGTCCAGGAAGGAGTGTGGCCGAACACCAGGCTGCGCGGAGAACTGTTGGGCAGCACCCAGTTCGTCGACGTCCTGGAGCACGGTGCCGAGGAGGCACGGCGGATCGACGCGGTGGCCCGGCTGCGCGAGATCAGATATGACGAGTTGCGCAGCTTTTCCACCGCAATCTCCCGCGCTGAGCGCCGGTTGATCTGCACGGCCGTGCAATCGGAAGATGCCCAGCCGTCCCAGTTCCTGGACCTGGTCGATCCGTGGCTGGACCCGGAGACTCCCCGGCCGGCCACCGAAGTACTCCGGCCGCGGACCGTGCGGGCGTTGGCTGCCGAACTCCGGCAGGCCGCCCAGCAAGCAACGGACCGCCCGGAACAAGCTGCTGACGCGGCGGCGGTCCTGGCGATGCTGGCGGCCAGTCCGGTGCCGGTGCCGGGCGCGCATCCCCGCGACTGGTGGGGACTGCTGCCCCTGAGCAGCACGGCGCCGGTCGTGCCGGAGGGGGAGCCTGTCCCGGTATCCCCGTCGAAGGTGGAGGCCGTCCAGAAGTCGCCGCTGGACTGGTTCATCCAGGCCGCCGGGGGCGAAGCCGCTACCGATTTTGCCCGCAGCCTGGGCACGCTGGTCCACGGTATTGCGCAGGACCTTCCCGAGGGCACCGGGAGCGAGTACGTGGCGGAACTTGTCCGCCGCTGGCCGCAGTTGGGCATGAAGGAGAACTGGGAAGGCCGGCTGGACTTCAACCGGGCAGAGGGCATGGTCCGGAGGCTGGCCCAGTACGTAGTCCAGATGCGTTTGGAAGGCCGGAGCTTGGCCGGTGTGGAGCAGGACTTCTCCGTGGATTTGCAGGGGCCCGAGCGCGTGGCCAGGCTGCGCGGACAGGTGGATCGGTTGGAGCTGGACGCCGACGGACGGCTGCACATTGTGGACCTGAAAACGGGCCGCTCCGCCCCAACGAAAGCGGAGCTGGAGCGGCACCCGCAGCTCGGAAGCTATCAGGCGGCGGTGGTGGCCGGAGGGTTTCCCGGGCACAGACCGGCCGCCGGCGGCGCATCCCTGGTCCAACTCGGACAGGACCTGAAGTCGGTCAAGGTCCAGCAGCAGGAAAGCCTGGCCGACGGCGTTGACTGGGCCACGCCGATGATCCATGAGGCGGCGGCACTGATGTCTGCCTCGCAATTCGAAGCCCGGCACGATCCGCAGCGGTCCCGGAACGGCGGCCACGGCTGCCGGGCCCCGGAAATTTGTCCCCTGTGCGCAGAAGGAAGGCAGGTCACCGAATGAGCATCGGAGCGGTCACCACCACTTACACCCCCGAAGAACTCGCCGGTTTGCTGGGCCACCATCTGCCCACCGAGGAACAATCCGCCATCATCAGCTCCGCGCTGCAGCCCCTGCTGGTCATTGCCGGAGCCGGATCCGGCAAGACAGCGACCATGGCCGACCGCGTCGTCTGGCTGGTAGCCAACGGTCTCGTGCGGCCGGACGAGATCCTTGGCGTCACTTTCACCCGCAAAGCCGCCGGGGAACTGGCCGCCCGGATCCGTGCCCAGCTCGCCAGGCTGGACCGGAAGGGACTGCTGCCGCAGGAGGAGGACAATGCCGGCGGGTTCGTGGAGCCCAAGGTCTCCACCTACCACTCCTACGCCAATGGCCTGGTCAGCGACTACGGGCTGCGGCTGGGCATCGAACGCGACGTGGTGCTGCTGGGTACAGCGCAGTCCTGGCAGCTGGCCAGCCATTGCGTGGAAGCCTACGACGGTCCCATCGAGCACTTGGTGGCCGCCAAGTCGACGCTGGTCGGCTCTGTCATGCAGTTCGCCGGAGAGTGCTCGGAGCATTTGGTGACGCCCGAACAGGCGGCCGAATATTTGGAGGCGGAGGTGGAGAGGGTCGCTGCCCTTCCCTATGTCGACGGAAGCACCAGACCGGCCAAGCAGGACGTCCGGAAACTGCTGGATCGGCTGCGGACGCGGATCACGGTGGCGGGACTCGCCGCCGCGTACAACCGGGCCAAGCGGGAACGCGGCGTTTTGGACTATGGCGATCTCGTCTCGCTGGCGGCGCGCATCGCCCGCGAAGTGCCGCAGGCCCGCGAACTCGAACGCAGCCGCTATAAAGTGGTGTTGCTCGACGAATTCCAAGACACCTCCCACGCCCAGATGGTGTTGTTCTCCGAACTGTTCGGGGACGGGCACGCCGTGACCGCGGTGGGAGACCCCAACCAGTCCATCTATGGCTTCCGCGGGGCTTCGGCCGGCCAGCTTTTTGCTTTCCAAGAGCAATTCCCGCTGGTGGACGACGATGGACGCCGGGCACCTGCGCCGGCGGGCTTCCTCACGGTGGCATGGCGCAACAGTGAAAACATCCTGCGGATGGCCAACCGGATATCCTCGCCGCTGAACAGGGAAGATCCGAATCGGCCGCGTCCCGGCAGGATCAGTGTTCCGCCGCTGCGTCCGCGGCCCGGAGCCACAGAAGGAACAGTGGCGCTGGGGCGGTACGCGACGGAGGCGGAAGAAACCAACGCCCTTGCCGACGCAATCGAACGAGCGAGGATGACGGTTTTCGCGCGGGATCCGGAAACGGGCAAGGCTGAGCAGGTCAGCGCCGCGGTCTTGTGCCGGCGACGAGCCCAGATCCCCGGCATCGCCAAAGCACTGGACGAACGGGGCATTCCCTACGAAATCGTCGGCTTGGCCGGGCTGCTGGCCCAGCCGGACATTGTGGACCTGGTGGCAATGCTGCGGGTCCTGGCGGATCCGGGACGGTCCGATGCGCTGATGCGGTTGCTGGCGGGTGCCCGCTGGCGGCTTGGGCCTGCCGACCTCATGGCCTTGGCCGACTGGTCACGCTTCCTCGAGCGCAAGCGCCTGAGCGCCGTCCGCGCCGGCGAGGCGCCCGATCTGGACCGGGATGAGGCGACAGCGGAAACCGTCGTCGAACATGATTTGGCCGAGGCAGCGTCCCTGATCGAGGCGCTCGACCGACTGCCCAGGCCGGGCTGGACCTCACGCTATGGACGCTCGTTGACGCCCGTGGCGCTGGAGCGGCTGGCTCGTTTGGCGGATGAGGTCCGCTACCTGCGCAGCTTCATCGGCGATGACCTGACGCTGTTGTTGGGTGAAGTCGAGCGCACCATGATGTTGGATATCGAGGTCGCCTCCAAGCCGGGCCAGAGCATCCATCAGGCGCGGCGCAATCTTGATGCCTTTCACGACGCTGCGGCCGCGTTCGTGCAGACGGCACAACGCGTTGACCTGCTGGCCTTCCTCGCCTGGCTGGAAGCCGCTGCCGCCGAGGAAGGGGGCCTGGACATGGCTCAGGTGGACGTGCGTCACGATGCCGTGCAGTTGCTCACCGTCCACGCGTCCAAGGGGCTGGAGTGGGATGCGGTCTTCGTTCCGGGGCTCAACGACGGAGCCTTCCCCTCGTCGTCGGACAGCCGGTGGAGCAGTGGCCACGCGGCCCTGCCCTGGCCGTTACGCGGAGACCGCTCAGATCTGCCCCAGTGGGACACGGACCAGCCGGACCAGCTGTCCTGGCTGAACGCGGAAGCGGACTATAAAGGGGAGGTCCAAGCCCACGGTGAAGACGAGGAGCGGCGGCTGGCCTACGTCGCCTATACCCGGGCCAAGCACCTGCTGGTCTGCAGTTCCGCCGGCTGGACTGGCAGCAAGGTGAAGCCGACGGCCGCCTCGGTGTTCCTGGCCGAACTGCACGAGTTGTCGCAGAGCGAACCCGGTACCGTGCAGGTAGCGCATTGGGTGCAGGACGAGGATCTTGGGCCGGAGAATCCGTTCCGCGCGGAAGTGGAATCGGCCCTGTGGCCCTTTGACCCACTGGAAGGACCGCGGGTCTACCGTAACTGTGTTC
Source organism: Arthrobacter sp. Dra40 (assembly GCF_059091905.1). Taxonomy (NCBI): domain Bacteria; kingdom Bacillati; phylum Actinomycetota; class Actinomycetes; order Micrococcales; family Micrococcaceae; genus Arthrobacter; species Arthrobacter sp. Dra40. The sequence goes on along the minus strand of NZ_JBNHHB010000013.1, from coordinate 41,018 downwards.
CGCAGCGCCAACGTGCCGGCCGCCGTGCGGCGATGGAGCAGGCGGCCCAGGCAGTGCTCGAATCGCTGGCTCAGGACCGCCGGCCTCCAGCGGATTCAGCGTGGGCGCATGAAGCCAGACTGTTGTTGGAGCGGCACAATGCCGCGCCAACTGCGGGGGAAGTGCAGTTGCCGGCACACATCTCCGCTTCGCTGCTGGTGGACTTGGCCGATGATCCCGACGAAGTCACCCGTCGCCTGCGCCGTCCGGTGCCGCGCAAGCCCGGCATGTCAGCCAGGAAGGGAACAGCCTTCCACAGTTGGATTGAGGAATACTTCGGCACGACGGGGATGCTGGACCTCGAGGAATACCCGGGGGCGGCCGACGCCTACATCGACGAGGCCTACGATCTGGACGGGCTGATTAAGACGTTCAAGGACTCCGAATGGGCCCACCGGGTGCCGGCAGCCATCGAAGTGCCCGTGGAGACCCGGGTCGGCGACGTCGTGGTGCGCGGGCGGATCGATGCAATCTTCCGCGATGCCGACGGCTGCTGGGACCTGATTGACTGGAAGACCGGCACAGCCCCGACGGGCCGGCAGCTGGCCGTCAAATCCGTGCAGTTGGCCGTCTACCGGCTGGCGTGGGCCAGGCTGCACGGCATCAACCTGGACCAGGTCAAGGCTGCCTTCTACTACGTTGCCCAGGACCGGTTGGTGAGGCCGCACGATCTTGCGGGTGAAGAGGAGCTGGAAGCGGCCGTCTTGCGGGCCTACGCCTAGGAGCGCATCCTGGCGGCCGCGCCAGCGGCGGCGGTTACTGCTGCTTGATCACCGGCAATGCGGTGGTATCCACTGACAAAGGGCCGCTTCCCGGCGCGTCTTCTGCGTCTGTGGAGTCTGCCCGGTCCGGAGCGCTGTTTTCCGGACGGCTGTTCTCTGCGCGGCTGTCTTCCGGGGTAGCTGGCGTCTGGCTGGCCGGCCCATCGGTGAGGGCTGCCGACGCAGCGGAATCGGCTGCCCGATCCTCAACCGGGAGCAGGGTGACCTTCCGAGGACCGGAACCGCTGGAGAGATGCACGCGGGGAGAGTCCGTGTTGGTAGGGCGCTGGCCCTCCGCTGCGGATTCGACGTCATCTGCGGCACCGGAGTCCCTGGCTGTATCGGTTACGCCGTCCTGCGCCTTTTCGACCGTGGCATCGGCCGTGGCACCGGCTGCGCCGCCGATCACATCGCCGGTCTCCGGCTCCGAAGCGCCCGGCGCCGCCGCGGGAACGGACGCCGCCGCGGGAATGGTCGGGGGAACGGCAGGCGGCGGGGGAGCGGTGACACTGATGGGCTGGCCGCCGTGCTCGGCCACGTCCGATTCGAGCTCGTTCAGCATTTCCACGGCTTCATCCACCATGGTCTGATCGTCCGCCGCCAGTCCACGGACCAGCCATTGCGCCAAGGCGAATTCGGCGGCCAGCGCAGCCCGGCGCATCAGGTGCGGGTCCACCGGATCCTTGCGGTACTTCCGGTAGGACTCGAGCACCACATCGGCAAACGACTGTTCGTGCACGGCCACCAGCCAGGCGAAGTCATCGGCCGGGTCGCCGATGCGTAGATCGGTCCAACCGGTGACCGAGCCGACGCTGCCGTCATGGACCAGCAGGTTGTCTTCGTGCAGGTCCCCGTGCACCACGCACGGGTTGAACTTCCACAAAGCCACGTCCTCCAGGGCATGCTCCCAGCGGCGCAGCAATGCAGGCGGAATCTTGCCGGTGGTGGCCGCCTGGTCTAGCTCGTTGAGCTTGCGCTGGCGGAACTGGTCGGCGGTGTAACTGGGCAGGTCGGCGGCATCGACCATGGCCGGCGGCAGATCGTGGATGCCTGCAGTTGCCCGTCCGATGGACACCGGCACGGAGGCAGCGGAGGCGACCAGCGCCTCCAGTGCGAAAATGCTGCCCGGTACGTGGTTGTAGACGAACGTGCGCAGCTCAGACTGCTGGACGGTTCCCGCGACAGTGGGCACCTGGAAGGGCAGCTCTGCCCGGATGGCAGGGGAGAAAGCCCGGAGCACCAGCAGTTCCGTCTCCAGCCGCATACTGGCCTCGGCATGTTTCGGCGAACGCACCCGCCACCGCTTGCCAGCCGCATCGGTCAGCACGGCGGACTGGAAATCCGCTGCATCGTCTGGCAAGCCGGCAACGCCCGTGGGCGTCAACCCGGGTACGGCCGCGCTGGCTATCGCTGCCAGCTCCAGAGGTGTCTTTCTCACGTAGTCCACCGTACGTGCATCCGGTACCGGCAGCCTGTCCACGGCCGCGGCGAGTCGCCGGAACGGTGACGCAGACCGCACCGGGAGGCACCGCCGTCGTGCATTCCACAGCTGCAACGGTCCGAATAACGGTCGGGGCCCCGCGGTGAGTACGGTAGATGCATGAGTCTTAGCACCGCTTCCGCCGGGTTCCCGCCGCTGGGCCAGTTGATGCTGGCGCGCACCACCATGGACCGCGGCTGCGAACGGCGCAGCCATCCGGGCCTGCTGGACGGCATCTGGGGCGGCGACACCACCTACGTGATGCTGATCGCTGACGGCAAAACGCTGGTCCGCGGCGGCAAGATCGTGCTGATCCCGAGCCGCGAACGGGCCGCCACCGACCTCTCCGTCTACCTTGGACGGGCGGTGGAAGGGGCGGATCTGCCGGTCGGCACGGACATTGTGCTGTCCGTGCTGCCTGAAGGCACCGAATTGGCGGAGTACGACGGCGAGTGGCTGAGCCTGCGCGATGTGGCAGCGGAGCTCTCGGCCCAGGACGTCGGACTGTTCGTGGAAGCCGCGGCGATTTCCAATTGGCACCTGACGCACACGCATTGTCCGCGCTGCGGGGAGCGCACGGAAATCGAGCAAGGCGGCTGGGTGCGCAGGTGCCCGGCCGACGACAGCCAACATTTCCCGCGCACCGACCCAGCGATCATCGTCTCGGTGATCGACGAGGACGACCGACTGCTGTTGGGCCGGAACAGTGCGTGGCCGGCCAGCCGGTATTCAACCTTGGCCGGATTCGTCGAACCCGGGGAGTCGCTGGAGGCAGCAGTGGTGCGGGAGATCGAGGAGGAGTCCGGCGTCGTGGTGCATTCACCCACGTACCTTGGCTCCCAGCCCTGGCCGTTCCCGGCGTCGTTGATGATTGGCTTCACCGCCGTGGCAACCGACGCGGTTTCGGTACCGGACGGTGTGGAGATCTTAGAAACGCGCTGGTTCAGCCGCGGCGAGTTGGCCGCAGCACTGGAGGCCGACGAGGTCCAGGTTGCCAGCGGCATTTCCATTGCGCGGGCGCTGATCGAGCACTGGTACGGCGGCGAACTGCCGCAGGCTGGGCAATGAGCGCACCGGCCGCGTCCCGCCCGGAGGACAGCCTCGAAGAGCAGATCCTGTCCGGGCTGGACGATGAACAGCGCCAGGTGGCCACCAGCCTGGCCGGCCCGCTGTGCGTCCTTGCGGGAGCGGGCACCGGCAAGACGCGGGCGATTACCCACCGGATTGCCTACGGCGTGCACACCGGGGTGTACCAGCCGCAGCGCGTGTTGGCCGTGACTTTCACCGCACGGGCGGCCGCCGAGATGCGGACTCGGCTCCGCGACCTGGGCGTCGGCGGGGTGCAGGCCCGCACGTTCCATGCCGCGGCGCTGCGGCAGTTGCAGTTTTTCTGGCCGCAGGCGGTCGGCGGCCCGCTGCCCGGTTTGCTGGACCACAAGGCCAGCGTCATCGCCGAAGCGGCCCGGCGCCTGCGGCTGACCACCGATAGGGCTGCCATCCGTGACCTGGCCGCCGAGATCGAGTGGGCCAAGGTCTCCATGCTCACGCCTGAGAGCTACGTCCGCCGGGCGGTCGGGCGTGCAGCGCCGGCAGGCTACGACCAAACCACGGTGGCGCGGCTGTACCAGGCGTACGAGGACGTCAAGACGGACCGGAACATCATCGACTTCGAGGATGTCCTGTTGATCACGGTCGGGATTCTGCAGGAAGACGCGAAGGTCGCCGCCGCCGTGCGGGACCAGTACCGGCACTTCGTGGTGGATGAGTACCAGGACGTCTCGCCGCTGCAGCAGCGGATGCTTGACCTTTGGCTGGGGGACCGCGACGAACTGTGCGTGGTCGGAGACGCCAGCCAGACCATCTACTCCTTCACCGGCGCGACCTCACGCCATCTGCTGGAGTTCACCAAACGCTTCCCCGGAGCCGATGTGGTGAAGCTGGTGCGGGACTACCGTTCTTCGCCTCAGGTGGTGCAGCTGGCCAACTCGCTGCTGGCCGCGCGCACCCGGCAGTCGTCGCGCGGCGGGGACAGCTGGCCGACGCCGCTGGAACTGATCGCCCAGCGCCCGGCAGGACCCGAGCCGACTTTTACCGAATGCGCCGACGACGAGGCGGAAGCGGCGCAGGTGGCCACCCGGATCCGCGGGTTGATCGACGACGGCGTGGCTGCCGCCCAGATTGCCGTGCTTTTCCGGACCAATGGTCAGTCGCAGGCTTACGAACAGGCGCTGGCCAGTGCCGGTATCGGCTACCAACTGCGCGGCGGCGAGCGGTTCTTCCAGCGACGGGAGGTCCGCGACGCGATCCTGCAGTTGCGCGCCTCGTCGCGCGCTGCGGGGACGGAGCCGGTGCCGCAACTGGTCCGCGACGTGCTGGCGAATCTTGGCTACACCCGGGAAGCGCCGCAGGCCGGCGGCGCGGTGCGCGAACGCTGGGAATCGCTGGCCGCGCTGGTGGGGCTGGCCGAGGAGTTGGACGCCGTCCGCGGTGCGGCAGCAGGCGGTGTGTTCACCATGCTGGACTTCGTCGCGGAGCTGGACGAACGCGCCGCCGCGCAGCACGCTCCCACCGTCCAAGGCGTCACCCTCGCATCTCTGCACTCGGCCAAGGGCCTGGAATGGGACGCGGTCTTCCTGGTCGGCTTGAGCGAGGGACTGATGCCGATCTCCTTCGCCGACACGGACGAGGCCGTGGACGAAGAACGCCGCCTGCTTTATGTGGGCATCACCCGTGCCCGCCAGCATCTGGGGCTCTCCTGGTCGCTGGCACGGACTCCGGGCGGGCGCGCCAACCGCAAGCCTTCCCGATTCCTGGACGGGCTGCGGCCGGCCTCATCATCCTCGGTGCGGAGCATATCCGGCCAGCGCCCCGCACGCCGCAAGCAAGCCGCACCGGCGGTTTGCCGGGTGTGCGGAACCCTGCTGGGCAGCGGTGCGGAGCGCAAGGTCGGCCGGTGCCACAACTGTCCTCCCACCTACGAGGAGTCGACGTTCGAGGCGCTGCGCGAGTGGCGTAAGGACACCGCCAGCAACGCGTCGATGCCGGCCTTCGTGATCTTCACCGACGCCACGTTGGTGGCGATCGCCGAGGCCAGGCCGCAGTCGCTGCCCGAGTTGTCCAAGCTGGCCGGCGTGGGACCCGCCAAACTGGAGCGATACGGCGAGGACGTCCTGCGGATCCTGGCCGCGAACTGAGCAGTCGCGGTCTCTCGTGGTCTCCTAGCGCGGGCCGGTGTCAGGACGCCGCGGCCAGCATGCAACCGCAGTCCGGGTGCGGCGGATATTCGTGCCGGGTCAGGGTGCCGTCGCCGCTCTCGAGCTTGAGCACGGCGGAAAAACTGGCCGGTTGGTTCCGTCCGTCCAGGAACAGCAGAGCTTGGATGGCCGCCAAACCGGCGGCCGCTACCGACTGCGACACCTCGTCGGCCTGGCCCCGGGCGGAGGCCCTGCCATGCGTGCTGGTCAGCCGGGCAACGAGTTCGGGCCACGTCGGATCGGCATCCGCCCGGTGCAGTTCCACACAACCGAGGCAGCTCGTTTGACCGGGGACCACCAGCGGCCCGATCAAGGTGTCGTGTTCACGCATCAGGACGCTCAGGTGCGGATGGCCCCGGCTCATCAGCGCCGCTGCAACCCGGGGGTCTGCCACGTCGCGGTCGAGGTAGATGGCCAGGTTGAGCGCGCGTGGAAAGATGCCTGCGGCCCCTTGTTCCGCGGTCGTGCCCGGCAAGAGGTGGCAGGCGACCGTTGGGTCGATCTGGCGGGCCGCGCGCCGGACGGCCTGTCCGCGTGTGAGGCCGATGTCGGTGATCCGGAAGGCGCCAGATCCTACATCCGCCGGGCCCACCACGGCCGGATCCTCCAGCAGGAGGGTGCCGACGCCGGCGGCCGTCAGGGCCGTGGCCAACGCGGCACCGGTGCGTCCCAGCCCGATGACTTGCACCACGCAGCGGCTCCGCGCGGCCAGTGATCCTTCACTGTCGGCCGAGTAGACCGCGGACCAGTGGCGCGCGTCCGGGGCCAGTCTGTCTGCGCGCAATCCGGACAAGCGTTCCCCGCCGGCATCCGTCACCAGCACCGGCGCCAGCGCCGCCAGCAGCAAAGCGGCCCGGTCCGCCCCCAAGCCGCAGCCGGCGCGCACGGCGTCGAGGTCGGCGGATTCGAAACCCTGACGCAGGCGGCGCAGGAACTGCCGGTCCGATTCCCCGGTTCCTTCGAGCACCAGTCCGCCGGCCCCCAGACCGAACTGCACGCTGCCCGTTGCGAATTCGACCATGCGCAGGCCGGGGTTGAGTTTCAACTGTGCCATGGCCTCCTCCTTGCTTATTGCCCGTGACCGGGAGCGAGCTGATAGTCCATGCTGGCACGGCGGTAACCTCTGCCCGATGGTTATCCACAGAAAACGGGGCAGGGGCCATGGGCGGATGCGGGCGGCCCGAACCAGCCGGTAACCTCAACGCATGTCCCGAGCAGAACAGACGCAGAAAACCCGCAGATCAGCGGAACCCTCGCGGCCGGTGCCGCTGGTGGCCGGCACCGGGGAACGCGTGCCGTTGACCACATCAAGCGGTGCCCCTGTGGTGGTCAAACGCTCCGCGCGCCGTCGCCGGACGGTCTCGGCCGCGTGGCGCGACGGGGCTGCCGTGATCTCCATTCCCGGCCACTTTACGCAGGAGCAGGAACAGGAATGGGTGCGGCGGATGCTGGCGAAGCTCGAGACCCGCAGTGCACCTCCGGCAGGCCGTACTGCAACCAACGACACCGAGCTGGCCCGCCGCGCGGCGGAGCTTTCGGAGCGGTACTTGGCCGGCGACGCCGTGCCGGAAAGCATCCGTTGGGTGTCCAACCAGAACGACCGCTGGGGATCGGCGACACCGGCCCGGGGCACCATCCGCATCTCGGACAAAATCAAAGAGATGCCCACGTGGGTGGTGGACTATGTGATCCTGCACGAGCTCGCGCATCTGCTGGAGGCAGGGCACGGGCCGCGCTTCTGGCGACTGCTGCAGCCCTACCCGCAGCTGGAACGGGCCAAGGCCTTCCTCTCAGGCGCAGCCTTTGCCATGGGCCGCGGCCTCCAGGACGATGACGACGTGGTGGACGGCACTGACGAACGCGATGGCTAGCTGCGGTCTCCGTTTCCGGAGTTGTCGGGGCCGCCCTCTGCCGAACCGTTGTCGTTCCCGTCGGGCGCTTCGTCCTGTTCCGGGGAACTATCATCGCCCGGCTGCTCGTCGAATCCGCCGCTCAGAAGTTTCTGCAGCGCCTCATCGACTTCGGCCTCCGAGGCGTCCAGCAGTTTCCGGCGGGCGCTGAAGCCGGCCGGATCGTCCAGGTCCTCCGGGGTGGGCAGCAGGTCGGGGTGGTTCCAGACGTCGTCGCGCCCCTCGATCCCGCGTTCCTCCTTCAGCGCCGCCCACAGTGCTGCAGCATCACGCAACCGGCGAGGCCGCAGTTCCAGGCCGACCAAGGCCGCGAACGCGTGTTCAGAGGGACCGCCGGTGGCGCGGCGCCTCCGGACCGTTTCGCGCAGGGCGGGGGCGGACGGCAGGTTGGCCGCCGCGCTGGCGGTGAGTTCATCCACCCAGCCCTCGACCAACGCGAGAGCTGTTTCCAGCTTGATCAGCGCTGTATCCTGCTCCGGGGTGCGCTGCGGCATGAAAACGCCCTGCGAGAGTGCCTGCTGCATGGATTCAGGGTTGCTGGGATCGATGTTGCGGGCGACTTCCTCGATCCGGCCCATGTCGATGTGGATACCGCGCGCGTAGCTTTCGATGGCCCCCAGCAGATAGCCGGACAGCCACGGCACGTGCGTGAACAATCGGGTGTGGGCCGCCTCGCGGATGGCCAGGAAGAGCAGGACATCCTGCGCAGGGATGTCCAGGCCTTCACCGAAGGACTTGACGTTGGCCGGCAGCAGGGCCATCTTTCCCTCCACCAGCGGAACGCCGATGTCGCTGGAACTGACCACGTCCTTGGCCAGGGCCCCGACCGCCTGGCCCAATTGCATGCCGAACATCGCACCGCCCAGATTCTGCAGCATGGAATGCGCCCCGCCAAGCATCTGCTTCATCTCTTCCGGTACCTGGTCGGTGAGCGCGGAGGTCAGCGCAAACGCAATGCTGTTGGCGACCGGCTCCGTCAGCCGCTTCCAGGTGGGCAACGTTACTTCGACCCATTCGGCTCGGGACCAGGCACGGCCAATGACTCCTGTGCCGGGAATTGTTGTGACGGGATCCAGCCACATCTCGGCCAAGTGCAGCGCTTCGTCAACCGCACGGGTCTGCTGCGAGGATACCGACGGGTCGCTGTCCGAGGCCGCAACCTTACGGGCACTTTCATGGGCCAGTTTCCAGTTAACGGGCCCTTCCGACGGCGCGTTCATCATGGCTTGGACCTGCTGGAACATCTGGGCCAGGGCATTGGGGTCGGAGGGCAGTCCTGCGGCCTTGGCCATGGCAGCGGGATCCACGTCCCCTGCCTGACCGCCGAAGAGCCTGGCGAACATCTCCGACAGCGGATCCTGCGCGTCGTCATCTGGCTGCTTGGGGGTCATCACTACCACCGGTCCTCGAGGGGTTGGAGCGAGCAAAGCCGCAGCGGCTGCCGGGGAGGCAGCGGGGGACTGTGCCCGGGATGTTGCGTCACTCCAACGTTACCGGCAGCTGGGATTCCTTGTCGCGCCGGAGGGTGTGCAGTTCGCTCTAGGCCAAGCGGGGCCGGGACCGCTGATGCCAGGCCGACGGCGTACGCTAGAGCAGGCGCCGTGCGCGCCGTCAGGCGGCCGTGCCGTCTGCGTACAACCCGGAGAGCTGCGAGAAGGAATCCATCAGGTGACACAGTCCACCAACAACGGCACTGAGCACGGCATGGACGGCTGGGGCGGCGAGGGTGCCGGCTCCCAGCCGGATGCGCAGCGTCCGCGGGACCGCAGGGGGCCGGTCATGGCGGCCGCTGCGGCCGTCGCGGTTGTGACCGGCGCGGTAGGACTGGCGCTGCCGGCGGGATACGTCATTGAAACCCCCGGTCCGGCAATCAACACCATTGGCGAAGTCTCCGGAACGCCGCTGATCGAGGTTCCGGACCGTCAGACCTATAAGACGTCCGGCGCCCTGGACCTCACGACGGTATACGTGGAGGGCGGACCGAGTTCGCACGTCAACATGCTCCAAGTCCTGGCTGCCTGGCTGGATCCGCAGCGAAGCGTCGCGCCCACCGACCTGGTATATCCGCCAGACGTGACGCAGGACGACATCCAACAGCAGAACGCTGCTTTGATGGCGACGTCGCAGGAGTCCTCGGTCGCGGCGGCTCTAACACAGCTGGATGTGAAGTACTCGCAGACCCTGTCGGTAGCCGACTTCACCCCGGACGCCGCGGCAGCCGGGAAGCTCGAGTCGCGGGACACCATCCGGACGGTCAATGGCCGGCCGGTCACCGGCATCGACGTGCTGCGTGAAGAACTCAATTCCAGTGAAGGTGCCCCGGTGGAACTGGGCATTACGCGCGACGGCCACCAGGAAACCGTTGACGTCGCTCCAAAGGAAAACGGCGACGGCGTCTACCAATTGGGCGTCCTGCTGGGAACCGAATTCGACTTCCCGTTCACAGTGAAAATCCAACTGGACAACGTGGGCGGCCCCAGCGCGGGCATGATGTTTGCGCTGGGCATCATCGACACCCTAACCGAAGGCGAAATGACCGGCGGCAAGCACTTTGCCGGGACCGGCACCATCGACGCCGACGGCACGGTCGGACCGATTGGCGGCATCCGGCAGAAACTGGTCGGTGCAGCAGAAGCCGGAGCTACCGTTTTCCTCGCGCCCGAGGCCAACTGCGCCGAGGTTGCCGGCCATGTGCCGGACGGTCTGCAAGTGGTCTCGGTGGCCACCTTGGACGACGCCGTCCACGCCGTAACACTGATCGGCGAGGGCGGGGGCGCCTCCTCCCTGCCCGGCTGCAGCTGATTCGTTTCAGCTGCCGGCGGTCACATTCGGGCAACAGTAACGTCCTGACGGCCGCAGCAGTCGCCCGGGCCGGTGCTGACAAGGCAGAATGGGGCAGGAACCCTCCGAGCCGTCCGTTCGTGGAACCTAGGGGGAGTATCCCCGACAGCGGCGGGTCTGCCCGCGATGCTAAACACGCAAACAACGAGGTAACGAGTGACGTTCGGACAAGACCGGTCCTACGGCGACCGGCCAACACCGCCCAGCAGTCCTGGCAAGAAGCGTTCCGCACTGGTGCCCACCCTGATTGTGGTGGCGGTCCTGGTAGTCGGCTTCGTCTTCTTCTCGCAGATTTACGCAGACATCCTCTGGTACAACCAGTTGGGCTATCTGGAAGTCTTCCTCAAAGAAAACGGCACCCGGATTGCCATCTTCCTGATCGCGTCCCTGATCATGGGCCTTGCCGTCTACTTCAGCCTGCGGATCGCCTACCGTTCACGCCCCGTGTACGCGCCGGACAGCTCGCTGCAGGACAATCTGAACCGTTACCAGCAGCAGCTGGAACCGGTCCGCCGGTTGCTGATGATCGGCATCCCGGTGGTTCTCGCCGCTTTCGCCGGCACTGCCGCAGCGTCGGCGTGGCAAACGGTGCTGCTGTTCTTCAACCAGCAGCAGTTTGGCCAGGTCGATCCGCAGTTCGGCTTGGACTACAGCTTCTACATGAATACGCTGCCGTTCCTGGGTTTCATCAACGGCTACTTGGTCAGCGTCGTGCTGATCGCCGGCATTGCCGGGCTGCTGACCCACTACCTCTACGGCGGCATCCGCCTGGAGGACAAAGGATTTTTCGCGTCCACGGCGGCCAAGATCCACGTGGCAGTTTTCGCCGCGCTCTTCCTGATCCTGCAGGGCGTCAACTACTGGCTGGACCGCTATTCCACTGTCCAGTCCGACGCCGGGAAATGGACCGGGGCGCTGTACACGGATGTCCATGCGGTGATTCCGACCAAGGCCATCCTGGCCGTCGCCGCCGTGCTGGTGGCCATCCTATTCATCGTCTCTGCGTTCGTCGGGCGCTGGCGCCTACCGATCGTCGGCACGGCGATGCTCATCGTGACGGCGATTCTGGCAGGTGGCGTCTACCCGTGGATCGTCCAGCGTTTCCAGGTGGAGCCGAACGAGCAGAAGGTCGAAGCCGATTACATCCAACGGAATATCGCGTTGACTCAGTTGGCCTATGGGCTGGATAAGATCGAGTCCACCAACTACCCGGCAACCTTGGAGGCTGAAGCCGGTGCGCTTCGGAAGGATGCGGAGACCACGGCGAACATTCGCCTGTTGGATCCGAACCTCGTCTCCGACGCGTTTGCCCAGTTGGAACAGTTCCGCCAGTACTACCAGTTCGATAAAACCCTCAACGTGGACCGCTACAACATCGACGGCGAGGTGCAGGACACCGTCATTGCCGTCCGTGAGCTGAATACCGCGGGTGTGCCGACCGGCTGGGTCAACGAACACCTGCTCTACACGCATGGCTACGGGGTGGTGGCCGCAGCCGGTTCCAGGGTCGAACCCGACGGGAAACCCTCCTTCCTGCTCTCCGGCATCCCGACCCAAGGTGTTCTGGCTAATGACTCGAACTATGAGCCGAGGATCTATTTCGGCGAAAAGTCGCCGGACTATTCGATCGTGGGCGCGCCCGAGGGCAGCAACCCGATCGAGATCGACAGGCCGCAGAGCGCCAACGCCGAAACTGACACCCGGAATACTTTCGACGGCGATGGCGGTCCGAGCATCGGCAACTGGTTCAACCGCTTGGTTTACGCCCTGAAGTTCCAGTCCACCGACCTGATGGTTTCCGACGCCGTCAACTCCGAGTCTCAGATCCTCTACGACCGCAATCCCCGCGAACGTGTCGAGAAGGTGGCCCCCTACCTGACGGTGGACGGCAACGCCTATCCCGCGATCGTGGACGGCAGGGTGAAATGGATCGTCGACGCGTACACCACCAGTAAGGCCTTCCCGTACTCGACGCCGCAGCAGTTGGAATCAGCAACGACTGATTCGACCACGAGGGAAGGCGCCACGGTCGCCTTGCCGGCCGAGGACGTTAACTACATCCGCAACTCCGTCAAGGCAACTGTCGACGCCTACGATGGGTCAGTGGACTTGTACGCTTGGGACGACCACGACCCACTGCTCAAGGCCTGGGAGAAGGTCTTCCCGACGACGATCAAGCCGTACAGCGAAATGTCGGCGGACCTGATGGCCCACGTACGCTACCCGGAGGACCTTTTCAAGGTGCAGCGTGAACTGCTGTCCCGCTACCACGTGACCGATGTCGGCCAGTTCTACGAGAACTCCGACGCGTGGAGCGTTCCCGCGGACCCGACGCTGGGTGAGGGATCGTCCGTGAAGCAGCCGCCGTATTACCTGTCGCTGAAAATGCCCAAGCAAGAGAAGGCCTCGTTCTCCTTGACCACCCCGTTCATTCCGTTCACGCCGCCGGGCCAGCCGGCCCGCAACGTGCTGTATGGATTCCTGTCCGTCAACGCCGATGCCGGCACTGGCAAAGACGGAGTGAAGTCGGAAGACTACGGCACCATGCGGCTACTCGAAATGCCGCGGGACATCACTGTGCCGGGCCCCGGCCAGGCACAGAACCTGTTCAACTCGGACACCGAAGTGTCGCAGGCGCTGAACCTGCTGCGTCAGGGTGCGTCCGAAGTCATCAACGGCAACCTGCTGAGCCTTCCGGTTGGCGGCGGCGTGTTGTACGTGCAGCCGGTCTACGTCCAGTCCTCGGGCGCTTCCTCCTACCCGATCCTGCGGCGCGTGCTGGTGAGCTTCGGCGAATCAGTGGGCTTTGCCCCGACGCTGTCCGAAGCACTGGACCAGGTCTTCCAAGGCGATTCGGGTGCCACCACCGGCGACCAAGGCAACGTCGGTGAGACACCCGCGACGCCGGAAGCTCCGACGACGACCACCTCCGAGGAGAAACTCCAGACTGCGTTGCAAACGGCCCGCACTGCAATCCAGGACGGACAAGCAGCGTTGGCCAAGGGTGACTTCGCAGCCTACGGCGAAGCCCAGAAGCGTTTGCAGAAGGCGCTCGAGGATGCGATCGCCGCCGAAGACGCCATCTCCGGAGCCACCCCGGGCGGCGGCGGGGCAACTGAGCAGCCTTCGCCGCAGCCAACCGAGAGTAAATGACCGATTTGCTTCACCATCCCGCGGCCGGTAATGTTTTCACTGCGCCGCGGGGTGGAGCAGTTCGGTAGCTCGCTGGGCTCATAACCCAGAGGTCAGAGGTTCAAATCCTCTCCCCGCAACGAAATAGGTCCCGGAAACTTAAGGTTTCCGGGACCTTTGCGTTTGTGGGATTCGGTCAGCCACCGAAACCGCGGCACTGCTGCGGAGGTCTTCGCTACCTACCGGGCGGCAGAATCAGCCATGTGTGGAGACGAGGTTTGTCCGTCACCGGGCAGCTGCTGCCTCGGCCGGTTGGGGCGCGGGAGCCGTCCGGAGGCCCTTGCGCTGCAGGGCAGCAACCACGCCAGCGGTGGCCGCGGTGGCCGCCACGAGGATCCAGAACAGGGATTCCGCGCCCCAGAGCGCGTTGGTTGCCGCCCACCATGTGTTCATGGCTGCATGGAAGAGGGCGGCGATGAGCACGCTCCCGCGGGTGTGGTCGAAGATCCACGTCATGATGACGGTGATGGAGACGGCTAGGATGACGAATCCCACGAAGGGGTAGCTCTGCCGACTGCCCATGAGCAGGAACAGCGGAATGTGCCACGCCGCCCAAATGGAGCCGAGCATCAAGCTCGCCTTCAGGGGGACCGAAGCGGGCCCGCAGGCGCGGTAGCGCGAAGCCGCGCCAGCCGAGTTCTTCGGTGAGCAGGTGCAGCAGGATCTGCGTCAGCAGCAGCGGCGCAACCGCAGGCGGCGGAACCAAGGCACCCATATCGTGGCTGCCCCCTTATCGCGAAATGTATCCCTATCGCTACCAAGGCAGGGATGCCGGGTATGAGCAGGGCGGCAAGATACCACTTCACGGGCACCCGCCAGATCGCCATCCGGGCAAACAGGGCCCTCAGCCCTGTCCGGCCGGCTGACAGTGCAGTAATCGAGACAGCTGCGACCGTGATCGCCAGGTATGACAGGGGGTCGCCCGGAAGCTTCCAGGGCAGCAGCCCATGTTGGAATGCGAGGCCGGTGCCCCAGATGCCCCACGCGAGGGCGAAAGTCAGGACGACGAAGGCGACTAGCGGCTTGCGGTCGGAGCTGGGCATGGGTCTCTTGATCTTTCCGTCGACGGAGACGCGGGATCGAGGGGTTCGAATGCGCGATTATTCTTACAAATGAGAATGCACATGGCTTGCATGGTTCCCGGAAGTACTTTTCGCTACTTTTCTCATTTGTGAGAATGGATTGAGCTTCTCCGTCAATCTCACCTGTGCCTGGGCCGTAGCTGCGCGGGGTGGCGGAGCACGCTGGCGGGTGCGGCAGGGGCGACCGTCAGCGGCACCGACTTGACGGCCAGTCCTAACGACCGTTCCGCTACTTTGTACCTTTCGTTAGCGGGTTGATGGGGGAGCGCAGCAACTACCCTCAGCCGCGAGGGTGTGCCGATTTCTGGCGTGACTTAGAGGATTTTGCGGGCTGGTGCTGAACCCCACGGAGTAAGACAGCACACCGAGCCGGACCGGGCGTTGATGGACGGGATTTTCGCATGCCGGGGACGGTAAAAGCTGTGCCGATAGAATGGTTTCACCCGTTCCCGATTTTCCCTTGGAAAGATCGCTGTTCATCCCATGCTTGAATCATTGCCCAGCTATGCAGTGGCCGCCGGAGTAGCAGCCTTATTCAATCCATGCAGCCTGCTGTTTTTACCGGTATGGCTCACGATGGTCGCCGCCCGGGCCTCCGGGATCACGACGTCAGCCGCCTCGCGCTGGTCGGCCGCCGCGGCTCTGGTTTTGACCGGCGGCTACGCTGCCTCGTTTTCGGTGGCGCTGTTGGTCCCGGGTGGTCCGGCGGCTTCGGCGGGCGCCCTTGCTTATGTCTCCGCCGGCACCGGGATGCTGATGGTGCTGTTGGCATCCTTCCTGATCGCCGGCGGCCGTGTGCCCCTGTTGCAAGCAGCGTCGCCGGTTGGCGGATCCCTCATCCGGCTCACCGGCCTCGCCGTGGCTGGCGCCGTGACCGGTCTGGCTTCGTTGGCGCCGCAACTTCCGGAACTGCTGGCGAGAATGGAAGGAGAGCTGGGTCCCGGTGCAGGAGCCGCCGCCGTGGAGATCGCCGCCTACCTCCTCGGCCTGCTCGCCGGGTTCGGCCTTCTCTGTGCCGCCGCGTCCTGGCTGGGAGGCACTGCCGGGCGGCGGTGGCCGGCCAGTGGGATCGTCTTGGACAAAGCGCAAGGGTACCTGCTCCTGCTCGCCGGGCTGGGCACCGCCTACTACGCCTTCTTTGCCGTGCGGGACGCCGCAGGAACCAAGGTCGAGGACCGGCTGATCGACGCGGCGCACGGTGTCCACGGGGCGCTGACGGACGTGATGCAGGCCATCCCGGTGTGGTTGATCCCAGTTGCTTATCTGGCGCTGACCGGCTGGCTTCTGCTGCGCAAGCCGCGGCCCAGCAGCGATGGACGAGAGTCTCCTCGCGGCACGGCTGCTGTCCCGGTCCCTGCCGCCTCGCCGGCCCCAAGGCCCGCGTCGGTCCCGAGGCCCGCGTCGGCATCCACGCAGCGTGCACGCCGTCGTCCGCTGCCGCAGCAGGACGGGGGAGAGCCCGCGTTCCGGGGGAAGATGGCAGCCGCGCTGGAGGCGGACGAGCACCGGCCGCGGCATTTCAATCCGAAGGCACTCCGCCGCGCCCGCGATCTCCAGGCCAGACCGGGGCGCGCCGTGAGCCTCCGCTCCCTCCGGGCGGCGAAGCCTCGCCGCTGACGGTGAACAATGGCTCCGGCCGCACCTTCGCCAGTTGCGGCCGGAGCCAGTTCGAAGCGCCTCAGTCGGTGAGGGGTCAGTAGGTTTCGGACGTCGTTTCCTTGCCGGCCTCCAGTGACGACGGCGCCGTGCTGCTGCCGGCCTTCAGCGCAGCCAGCCGTGCCTCCACTTCGGTCTGTTCGCCGAGGTCTTCCAGGCTTTCGAACTGGGCATCCAGGCTGGAGGCAGCGAGTTCGGCTTGGCCGCGAACCTTTGCTTCCTCGCGGCGGATCTTCTCCTCGAAGCGGCCGACTTCGCTGGTCGGATCCAGAACGTCGATGCTCTTGATGGCGTCGTGGACCTGCGTCTGGGCCTGCACGGTCTTGGAGCGGGCAATCAGCTCATCGCGCTTGTTCTGCAGCTCATTGAGCTTGCCCTTCATCTGGTTGAGGCCCTGCTTGAGCTTTTCGACGATTTCCGTCTGTGACGCAATTGTCGGCTCGGCGCCCTTGGCTTCGTTCTCTGAGGAAATCTGGCGCTGGATCGCTACTTTGGCAAGGTTGTCGAACTTCTCGGCATCAGAGGCCTGACCAGAAGAGCGGTATTCGTCGGCCTTCCTGCTGGCAGCCAACGCCTTGTTGCCCCAACTATTGGCGCTCTCAAGGTCCTGGTTGTAGTCATCCTGCAGCATCCGCAGGTTGCCGATGGTCTGCGCGACGGCGCTCTCGGCTTCCGCGATGTTGTTCGTGTAGTCGCGGACCATCTGGTCCAGCATTTTCTGCGGGTCCTCGGCCTGATCGATCAGAGAGTTGATGTTCGCCTTGGCCAGTTGTGCGATGCGGCCGAAAATGGAGTGCTTTACCACGGTGATGCCTTTCGATCTGGGTTTACTCGAACTGTTTGCCTTCCGGGCAGCCGGTTGGCTGCCCAGCCTGTCTGGTCTAGAAGTTGCCGCCGGCTCCGTCTCCGCCGCCGAACCCGCCGAAGCCACCGCCGAAGCCGCCGCCACCGCCAAAACCGCCGAAGCCGCCACCGCCGAAAACGTCGCCGCCTCCGCCGTCGCCGCCGCCGAAGAACCCGCCGTCGCCGTGCGAGCCGTGGCCGCCGTGCAGGATGGAGTCGATCAGGATGCCGCCGAGGATGGCTCCGCCCAATCCGCCGCCTCGGCCGCCGAACATCCCGCCACCGCCGAAGCCGCCCATGCCGCCGAACCCGTCCACGTCCTGCTGGGCCATTTGGCTGGCCTGCTGGGCAAGGGCATTGGCCTGCCGGGCGTAATTGAGGGCCTGCTCCGGATCGGAGTCCGCGATCGCCAGTGCATGATCAAGGTTGCGTTCCGCCTCGGCCAACCGCGTGCGTGCTTCGCTGCGCACCCCACCGCGGCGGGCCTGAATATAGTCGGACGTGCCGGAAATCTGGGCCTGGGCCGACATGATGGCGTGCTGCAGGGAATCGCGGGCACGCCGGTTGCGGTCCTGGCTGTCCCGGATTCCGGAGAGCGCAGCATCCAGCGGAGCCATGGCCTCCTCAAGCCGTTGCACCATCATGATCGGATCAACACGTCCTCCGGCGACCTGCTGCTGGACCGAGGACAGTGCTGCCTCCAGCCCCGCCACCGGACCGGTGAGTTCGGGGTGCTGACCGGACGCGATCATGGCCCTGGCCTGGGCGATGTCCTGGGCCGCCTCGGCGACGGTCCGTTCCATGTTGCTGCGGGCGTCGTCGAGGTCCTTGGCCGTTTTAGCAATGGCCTCCAGCAGGATGTTGGCCTGATGCAGGCTTTCCTCCGCGGCGCGCACAGCGATCACGGCGGCGCTGCGGTCTCCTTCGTCGAGCTTGGTCTGTGCGGTGTTGGCCGCGTTCTCAACGAAATCCAACCGCTCTCCGGCCTGGTCGATATTGTCCGCGACCTGCTGGAGCGCACTGTCGGCATAGCGGGCGCGGAGCTCCTGCAATCGGGCCGTGCCGTCAGCCAACCGGCCGCGGGTCTCCTCAGCCGCGGTCCGTGCCTGCTCGAGTGCCTGCGGTGCGGTCTTTTCCAGCTCCCGCAGTGCGTCAAAGTCCTCCTTGTGTGCCTGGAGGGAATCATTGACCGCTTCACACCGGCGGATGATGTCGCCCAGCCAGGCTCGCTGCTCCTCTTCGGTGTCTGGAATGTGGTCGTCGAGCTGCTGCTGCAACTTGAAAGACTCCATCATGTGGGCCTTTGCCGCCGTGATGTCCTCTCGGAACGGCTGCACCGCATCATCGCCATACTGCGCCATGGCGAAGCCCAATTCCTGCTCGCTGGACTTGATCGCGTCGTCGGCGGCTACGAGCAGGCTTCCGGCCTTTTTCCGCAGGTCTTCCACGGACAGGGCGTCATGCGGATCGAGCGGACGGCCGTCGGGACCTGCCACCAACTGCGGCTGCCGGCGGGAGGCCTTGTTCCGCTTGGATCGGGCATACAGCAGGGCCGCGCCGCCGCCCACCACCACCACGCCGCCGATCAGCAGCACCGGGGCCAGCGAGAGGCCGCCACCGGACTTGACCGATCCGTCACCGCCGGTGGCAGCGTCTTTGACGGCGGCCACCGTGTTGAGCGCTGCGTCCGCCCATTCCTCTGCGCCGAGGGCTGGGCGGATTGACCGGGCGATGTTCTGGTCGTAGGGCTCGATGGGATTATCCTGGGCAGATTCAAAAACATATTCGCGGCTGTCTACGGCAACGGCCAGCACGCTATCGACAGAGCCCATCGAGTTCAGTTCGGAGGTGGCCTTCAACCACTGTTGGCGGTCGGCCGGGTCGGTGAATTCGTCGACGTACACGATGAAGACGTTCAGGCCTTCGGACTGCTGCAATTCACGAACGGCGTCCTCGACTTCGCCGGTCCGGGCGCCCAGCACACCGGCCTGGTCCACCACGAACTCGCCCGGCGGAAAATCGACCGGCGGCACGGCTTGCGCCAGGCCGGCCGGGGCGAGGAAGACTGCGGTCAGGCCGGCTACGGCCGCCAGACGCCTGAACGGTGAACGCATGAAGGTCCCTTCGGCAAACGCAAACTGGGGCCGTGGTGCCCCGGCTCGTCAGCATGGTCCGGTCCCCGAACGGGGCGGATCCGCCATTGTGATTCTATGGTCCTGTATTTGGCGCAGTCCACCGACGCTCTGCGCCCGCGGCGAACGCGACGGCACCGGCGCGGCGGCGAAGGAGCGGCCGTTTCTCCGTGCCGCCGGCGAACTGTGCGCCGCGGAGGGGGCGGGCGCCGCCGTCGTACGCATCCGGCTTCTTCCCAGAAACCTTTCAGGAAACGTGCGACGTTATCCCAGCGATGCCATGCATAGTGGACTGCAGACCAAGAAAGGACCTGCCATGACTGAGAACAATCAGGACCCGCAGCAGCGGCCCGCGCGGCCAGTACCGCCCCAGCCGCAGAATCCGCCGGCCTTCGGGGCCGGAGAGCAGCGGTCCGCTGCCAACGACACCGAGCAGTTCAGTTCCCCGGCCCCTGATGCAGGCCGGCAGGTCCCGGCGCAGGACCAGACGCAGCCCCAGACGTCTCCGACGCTCCAGTACGGCCAGTACGCTCCGGGCGCGTTTGGCCAGTATGCCGCTCCGTCCTACAGCGGGGACACCTCCTCCAGCCACGGTGGCTACGGCAGCCACGGCACGGGGGCATCTGCCGGCTACGGCGGCGGGCCGCAGACCGCGGTCAGCGCGAAGAAGCGTTTCGGCACCGGGACGCTGATTGCCGGCATGCTGCTTGCGGGTCTGGCCGGCGGCGGCGTGGCCGTGGGGTCGCAGGCACTGGTCGATGGCACCGCCGGCACCTCGATCACCGGCAGCCCAGCCAAGCAGCTGATCGTGAACAACACCGATTCGGTCAACGAAATCACCGCGGCCGCGGCCAAAGCCTCCCCGAGCGTAGTGACAATTTCGGTGGCCAGCGGCAGCACCGGCGGTTCCGGGTCCGGCATCATCCTGGATACCGAGGGCCACATCCTCACCAACACGCATGTGGTGACCCTCGGCGGCCAGACGTCCAGTCCCGACGTCGAGGTACGCACCAGCGACGGCAATGTGCACAAGGCCAAGGTGGTCGGCACCGACCCGCTGTCGGATTTGGCCGTGATCAAGATCGACGCCCAGGGCCTCACCCCCGCGACGTTTGGCGACTCGGGGAAACTGAACGTCGGCGACACCACCATCGCCATCGGCGCGCCGCTGGGCTTGGCGGGCACCGTCACGGACGGGATCGTGTCCACGTTGAGCCGGACCATTAGTGTCTCGTCCTCCGCGGTTCCGGAAAATTCCGGCGACAGCGCCCAGCCCAGTCCGGGCGACCAGTTCAACTTCCAGTTCCCCGGCGAGAAGCAGTCCGGAAACCAGGGCAGCATCTTCCTGAACGTGATCCAGACCGACGCGGCCATCAACCACGGCAACTCCGGCGGCGCACTGGTGAACACGAAAGGCGAGGTCATCGGCGTGAACGTGGCCATCGCGTCCGCCAGTCAAGACAGCGGCAGCATCGGCGTCGGCTTCGCCATTCCCAGCAACTACGCACAGCGGGTTGCCCAGGAACTGATCAAGGACGGGTCGGCCAGTCACGGCATGCTCGGGGTCTCGGTCACCGCCAAGGCTTCCGGAAATTCCTCCGGCAACACGCAGTTCTCGGTCGGCGCGGACGTGGTCGAGGTGGTGAAGGATTCGCCGGCGGCGAAGGCCGGGCTGAAGAAGGGCGATGTAATCACCGGCGTGGAAAACCGCGTCATCGGCGACAGCCAGTCCCTGACCGCCGCCATCCGTGAACATGCCGCCGGCAGCACGGTCAAGGTCACCTATCTGCGCGACGGCGAGACGCACACCGCCGACGTGACCCTCGGCGAAGGCCAAGCCTGACCTCCACAGTTCCTGCAACGCGCATGCGGCTCTGCCCCTCACGGCGGGGCCGCAAGTGTTTACCGACGTGGCGTTGCCGGTAAGGTTAGGGTGTTTGCAGCGACCCGCAACACCCGCGCGGGTTGTGGACGGCGGAAGGAAGCTCAGCGAGGATGCAAAAAGCAGCAGGCACAGCCTTGAACATCGTGGTGCTGGTCAAATATGTTCCGGACGCGCAGTTCGACCGCCACCTGACCGGTGATCCGGCGACGGTGGACCGGTCCGAGAGCATCCTGTCCGAACTGGACGAATACGCCATCGAATCCGCCCTGCAGTTGGCGGAGGAGCGCGGCGGGCCGAAGGCAGGCAACCGGGTCATTGCGCTGACCATGGGCCCGGCCGCAGCAGCCACTGCAGTGAAGAAAGCCCTGCAGATCGGCGCCACTGAAGGCCTGCATGTGAACGACGACGCGCTGGCCGGCTCCGATGCGACCGGAACATCGCTGGTCCTGGCGGCGGCCATCCGCAGCCTCGGCGACGTTGACTTGGTGCTCACCGGCATGGCGTCCACCGACGGTGAAACCTCGCTGGTCCCGGCGCAGTTGGCCGAGCGCCTGGGCCTGCCGCAGCTGACCTTTGCCGCCAGCCTGGAGGTGGACGGCACCACGGTCCGTGCCCGCCGCGACGGGGACACCCATGCCGACAGCCTGGAAGCCGAACTCCCGGCGCTGGTATCCGTCACCGACCAGATCAACGAACCGCGCTACCCGAACTTCAAGGGCATCATCGCGGCCAAGAAAAAGACGGTTGCCACGGTGACGCTGGCTGATCTGGGCATCCAGCCCGCTGAGGTCGGCACCGCCGGCGCCTGGACCGCCGTCCGGGCGGCCGAGGCACGCCCGCCGAGATCGCAGGGAACCATCATTACCGATGAGGGCGACGCCGGCATCCGCCTGGTGGACTTCCTGGCCGCCCAAAACCTGCTCTAGTCCGCCACGGAAACCGCGAAGGATATCGGCATCATGCCTACAGTTCTTGTTTTTATCGACCAGCCCGGCCCGGCCCTGCACAAGGGCCAGTTGGAACTGCTCACGCTGGCGCGCGGCATCGGCGAGCCGGTGGCTGCGTTCAACGGCGACCTCACCGACGCAGTCCGCACCACGCTCGGGGACTACGGCGTGGGCACCATCTACCGGCCGTCCGCGGACCTGGACGGCGCCTTGGTGGCCCCGAAGGCCGCCTTCGTGGCCGCTGCCGCCCGTGAAGCCAACCCGGCCGCGGTGCTGCTTCCCAACACGTTCGAAGGCAAGGAAATTGCTGCCCGGACCGGGATCAAGCTGGATTCGGGCGTCATTACCGACGCGATCGGCGTCTCCGCCGACCTGACCGTGACCAAGAGCGTGCTCGCCGGCGCCTACACGGTGCAGGCCCAGGTCGGCAGGGGCACGCCGATTATCACCGTGAAGGCCAACGCCGTCGCCGAGGCTCCCGCGGCGGAAGCCGCCGTGCCGGAGGTGGCGACCGTCGACGTCGGGGACTTCGGCCCCGCGGCCCGCATCACCCATCGCGCGGAGAAGGCAGCCAGCGGTCGCCCGGCGCTAACCGAAGCTCGCGTGGTGGTGGCCGGCGGCCGCGGCACCGGCGGAGACTTCTCTCCGATCGAAGACCTGGCCGACGCCTTGGGCGGGGCGGTGGGCGCGTCCCGGGCCGCCACCGATGCCGGCTGGATCGAGCACTCGGCACAGGTGGGCCAGACCGGCCAGACCGTCTCGCCGCAGCTGTATGTCTCGGCCGGCATCTCCGGCGCCATCCAGCAGAAGGCGGGCATGCAGACGGCCAAGGTGATTGTGGCGGTCAACAACGACGCCGACTCGCCGGTTTTCGAGATTGCCGACTTCGGCATCGTCGGCGACCTGGCTGACGTCTTGCCCCAGGCCGCCGCCGAGATCCGTCGGCGGAAGGGCTAGCCGCGGTGACGGCTGCGGAGTTTATGCCGGCACGCGTGCTCGTCTTTGCCGCACACCCGGACGATCTGGATTTCGGGGCGGCGGGCACCATCGCCCGCTGGACGGCCGCGGGCGTGCAGGTGAGTTACTGCATCATGACCGACGGCGATGCCGGCGGCTTCGACGACGACCAGCGGGCCGGCATTGTGGAACTGCGGGCGGCCGAGCAGGCGAAGGCCGCGGCGTTGGCCGGCGTGACCGACCTGCATTTCCTGCACCAGCCCGACGGTTATCTGGAGCCCACCCACGAGGTGATCCGGCAGACGGTGGAGCTGATGCGGCGGATCCGTCCCGACATCGTGCTGTCCATGCACCCGGAGCGGGCCTGGGACCGGATCCAAAAGAGCCATCCGGACCATTTGGCCTGCGGTGAGATCGTGACTCGCGCGATCTACCCGGCGGTGGAAAACCCGTACGCGTATCCGGAACTGCTCGAGGCAGGGCTGGCTGCCTACAAGGTGCCCTATCTGTGGTTCTACGGCGGCCCCGGAGAACGGGAGAACCATTTTGTGGACATCACCGACTGGGTAGACACCAAACTGGCCGCCATCCGGATCCACGCAAGCCAGCACCCTGACCTGGCCGGCATGGACGCCCGTGTGCGGCAGAATCTGGTGGAGAACGCCGTGCGCGGTGGGCTCCCGGCAGGCCGCAGCGCGGAGGCTTTCCACGTGGTCGGAATCAATACCCCGGAGACGATCGCCGGATTCTGACGCCGGCAGCGCGCCGGCACGGTGGCAGGGCCTGCGCTGCCGGATCCCGTCGTCCGGCAGCGGCGCAGGCTAGCCGGCCGGAGTGGGAATGACGACGGCGAACGGCAGGCTGGGGGACTCGGCCCCGCCGGGTGCCTCGACCGAGACGGCCAGTTCGCGCGTCGTGGAGATGCCGTCGATCACTACCGGGTTCCCCGCGGTGATGTCCGCGGCCTCAATGGTGCCGGCGGATACCGGCGCGGAGCCGTCCAGCGGGACCCGCCAGACCTGGTACGTGCGCCCCTCGGACGCCGCGACGTCGTTGAACGTCAGGACAGCAGCGTTCTTGCCGAGTGAGATCGAGGCGTCGACGGTGCCGCCACCGTAGACTTCCTGCTGGCTGGTGACCACGTCCGGAGCGTCGGCAACGTCCTGGTCAGAGGTGCCGCCCAGGGCTCCGGCCACGGCGATGGCACCAACGATCACCACGATGGCAGCCAGGGCCAGCAACAGCCACTTGGTCACCGCGGGCATCGGCCGCCGCTCGTCCTCGTCTGCTCCGCCGGTCAACTGGTCGGCGTGCAGTACGGAATGGTCCTCATCCGCTGCTGCGTAGTCGTTCCCCTCGGTGGAGTTTCCGGGGCTGGCCAGGCGATCAGATGGCTGTGGCGTATCCATAGGGTGCCAGTCTATCGGTCCCCGAGCGCCGCGCCTTCTCGGCCGGCGACACGCTGCCGTTTCCGGCGGGCGCTACAGCTTCGCCCCGGCGAAGCCGTGCTGCCGCCAGGCTTCGTAGACGGCAATCGAGGCCGAGTTAGCCAGGTTCAGCGAACGCAGCGACGGCAGCATGGGCAGGCGCAGGCGGGCCGTCACGTGGGCATCCTGCTTGACCGCTTCCGGCAGCCCGACGGACTCCGGGCCGAACATCAGCACGTCGCCGGGAACGTAGGAGACGTCCGTGTAGGAGGTCTCGCCGTCGGAGCTGAAGGCGAAGACCCGTTCCGGTTGCAACGCCTGCCAGGCCGCCTCCAGATTGGCGTGGACGTGGACCACGGCCAGATCGTGGTAGTCCAGGCCGGCGCGGCGGAGTTTGGAGTCTTCGAAGGTGAAGCCCAGCGGTTCAACCAGGTGCAGTTCGGCTCCGGTGACCGCGGCCAGCCGGATGGCGTTGCCGGTATTGCCGGGGATTTCGGGAGTGTAGAAGAGGATGCGGAACACGGACTCCATCCTAAGCGCGCCGAAGCGCCGGCCCGCACCGGCGAGCGGCCAGCACTCCCGAGTGTCCACGGGACCCGCAGCCGGTCAGCTGTGCATGCCTGCCAGCAGCCGGGCGAGCGAGGGGACATGCACCGTGTTCGATGCCGGCCCGGAGGACAGGAACTGCTTGACTTCGCGCACCAGCCGGGCGGCGTTGACCACGTGCACCGGCGCAATTCCGTCGGGATCGTAGCCGCGGGTGTAGTCGATCACCGGTTCGTGCAGGTTGCCGTCCGCGGAATGGATCACAATCCAGCCGGTGACATTGAGTTCCGGGAACAGCTCCTGCATCCGCCGCACCGCCGGTGCCAGTTGCGGCGGGTCCACCACGCGGCCGTCCTTGTGCAGGGTGCGCCCGTCCCAGCGGAAGTTCCCGCGCGGCAGCAGCATCGAATCGATCAGGGCCAACCGGTAGCCGGCCAGCAGCGCGTGGTCAATGAAACCGTTGTCGGCCGGCGAGTGCAGTCCGTTGACCAGCCGCGCCGACGGGATGGCGGGCAGAATCTGCCGGCTGATCAATTGCACGCTCAGCGCTTCGCGGCGCAGCCTGGCGGCGGCACCGAAGATGCCGCGCTTCCGCGGTACTCCGTGGATTTGCTGCCGGGCGATGCTCTCCGCAAGGCCGGTGGTGGCCTCGGCGGAGCCATACGCGGGAACAAAGACCGGCGCGTCCGACGCCGAGGGCCCGCGCTGTCCGGGTGCCCGCCGGGGGGCGGCGGACGCCGCGAAGGACTCGGCGCTGTCCGTCCGAGCGTCCGGGGCGGTGGCGGCGCCGTAGGACCGGTCGTAGCGGGACCGGGTCTGCGGGTTGCTGAGGACTTCATAGGCCAGGCTCACGCGGCGGAACTCGTCGGGGTCCCCGCCGTGGTCCGGATGGGTGGCGCGTGCGGCCCTGCGGTACGCGGCCTTGATCTGCTGTGCGGTGGCATTGACCGGCAGCCCCAAGGCATCGTAATGGGATGGGGGAGTCACCGGCCGCCTCTCTGTAGGATCTGGGGGTCCTGCGCGAAGCCCAGTGTAACCGCCGCGCACCGGCCGCCTCTGCCGTGCCGCAGCTGGCCCGCCGCGGCCGGCACGCCGTCGAGTTGCAGGCGGAGACGTGGACCGCGCTCGCGGAAATGGTGGCCGACGAGCTGCGCCGCGGGATCTCCGCCCTGTTGGTGGCGGGCGGGGACGGAATGGTTCACTTAGCAGTCAACGCGCTGGCGGGCGCGCAGGTTCCGCTGGGCATCGAGCCGACGGGGAGCGGAAACGATTTTGCCCCGTTGACCGCGTACGACGACGGTGCGCTGGATCTGTTCATCGTCTCGCCGCTGTCCCGTCCCGCCTTCTGGGGGGCATCTTTCCGCGGGTCTATGCCGACGGCGAGCCGGTCGGCAGGCTTCCGGCCTCGGTCGACGTGGTGCCCGGTGCGCTGTCCGAGGCGGTGTAACGCAGCAGCAGCATGGACCCGGACTCCAGCACCTGGCGCAGTTCCAGCCGCTGCAGCGACTGGCCGGGAACATGGTCCGAGATCCGCTTGCCGGTGCCGCCAGCCAGCAGCGGGCTGATGGTCAGGCACAGCTCGTCGACCAGTCCCGCGGCCTGGAAACTGCCGAAGAGGGTGGGGCCGCCCTCGCTGTGCAGCTGCTGGTAACCGCGGGCCACCAGTGCCCTCACCATCAACGCCGGTTCCACCCGGGTGGTGCCGGCGTCGACCACATCTGCCACCGGTTCCAATGCGCGGCGCCGGGTCGCAGGGGAGGCCGCACTGGTCAGCACGATCGGGCGCACCGGCGCGGCCGTGAAGAACTCGCTCTCCGGATCAAGGTCCAGCGAGGCGGAGACCACCGCGACGGGCGGGTGCGGACTCATGCCGCGGGCGGTGCGCCAGGCCTGAGATTCGGCCGAGAGCAGCTCGCCGCCATAGCCTTCTGCGCGAATGGTCCCGGCCCCGACCACCAGGACGTCGGCCAGCCGGCGCAACAGCAGGAAGACCCGCTGGTCCACTTCGTCGCCCAGCGTCCCGGAGCGGCCCTCGTAGGTGGCCGCCCCGTCCAGGCTGGCAACGAAGTTGAACCGGATCCACGGACCGGACCGGGGGAGTTCGCCGTACCAGTCCAGCAAGTCCTGGTCGGTGGCCTGCTCCGGACCGGGCGGAAGGATGCGCCGGATCGGCCTGGTCACGGCGCCGCCGGTTCGTTGACTTCGCCCATGTTGTGCTTCAGATAGGACGGTTCGCGCCAGCCCAGCACGGCCTCGGCCATGCGGATGGCGGCGCTTGCTTCGGGAACGTTGTGCATGCGCAGGATCCGCGCGCCGTTCATGATGCAGATGACGGCGGCCGCCAGCGATCCGGACAGCCGTTCCTGTTTGGGCTGGTCCAGCGTTTCGCCGATGAAGTCCTTGTTGGAAACCGCCGCCAACGCCGGGTAGCCGAGTGCGGCGATTTCACCGAAGCGGCGGGTGATTTCCAGCGAATGCAGCGTGTTCTTGTTGAGGTCATGGCCCGGGTCGATGATGATTTTCTCCGCGGGGATGCCCAGGTCCACGGCCAGGTCAACCTTGCGGCGCAGGAAACCGGCAACGTCGTCCACCACGTCCCCGTAGCGGGGTCGCGGATACACGGTGCGGGGAGCGGCGAGCGAGTGGGTAATGACCAGATGTGCCCCGCCTTCCGCCACGACCGCCGCCATGTCCGGGTCCTGCAGGCCGGTGGTGTCGTTGATGACGTTGGCGCCGGCGCGGATGCTCGCCTCTGCCACCTCGGGCAGGAAGGTGTCGGCGGAAATCACCACGTCCGAGGCAGCCCGCACCGCCTCAATCACCGGAACAATCCGTTCCGCTTCTTCGCGCGCGGACAGGGCCGGCCCCGGCGCGAAGGGAACGCCGCCAATGTCCACCCAGTCCGCCCCCGCTGCCACCGCCTGCAGCGAGGCATCGATGGCGGCCTCCAGCGCAAAGGTCCGGCCCCGGTCGTAAAACGAATCGGGGGTCCGGTTCACGATGGCCATCAGCGCCACCTGCGAGCGGAAATCGATCCGGCGGGAGCCGAACTCGTGCACCGGATGGTGCAGCTCGGGCAGGAAGGCGCCGGACGGCGTCTGCTCCGTCAGTGGTTGACTCACAGGCTGGTCAGCTCCTTGTCGGGGTTGGACAGGTCCGCGGCATCCACCGAGCGGCCGGACCGGATCAGGTCCTGGATGGGCTCTTGGACGTCCCAGATGTTTACATTCATACCAGCCACCACCTTGCCCTCGCGCAGCCAGAACGCGATGAACTCCAACTTGTCCGGGTCCTGGTAGCTGCCCCGGAAGACCGGTTCGCTCTCGGCAGCCCACGGGAAATAGCCGGAGTACTCCATCCCGATGCCGAACTGGTCCGTGTAGAAGTACGGGATGTCATCGTTGGACGCATCCCGGCCCAGCATGGCGGCAGCGGCAGTCTTGCCCTGCGCAATGGCATTCGCCCAGTGCTCGCTGCGCAGCGGCGCACCGAAGACCGGGTGGTAGGCACGGGCCACGTCACCGGCGGCAAAGACATGCTCGGCCGAGGTGCGCAGTTGCTGGTCGGTGTCGATGCCGTTGGTCACCGTCAGCCCGGCAGCTTCGGCCACCGCCGTGTTCGGGACGGCGCCGATGGCGGCCAGCACCACATCCGCGGCGAGGCGCTCGCCGTCGTCCAGAAGGACGCCGCTGACCTTGCCGTTCTCGCCGAGGATTTCCACCGGCCAGCGCCCGGTGCGCAGCACCACGCCCTCCCGGCGGTGGGTGTCCGCGAAGATGCCGCCGATGGTTGAACCCAGTGCCGAGGCCAGCGGGATCTCACCGCGGCCCACGATGGTGGCCTCGTTGCCAAGTTGGCGCGCCGTGGCAGCAACCTCCATGCCGATCCAGCCCATGCCGAGCATCACCAGCCGCTGGTTCCCGGTCGCCAGCACCGTGTGCAGTGATTCGCTGTCATCCAGCGTGCGCAAATAGTGCACCCCTTCCAGCTCGGCTCCGGGCAGCTCCAGCCTCCGCGGCGATGCCCCGGTGGCCAGCAGCAACTGGGAGTACTTCAGGGTGATGGCGTCCGAGAACGTGACGGTACGGGCGGCGGGATCGAACGACTCCACCGTGGTGCCGCGCAGCAGCCGGACGCCATGCTCGGCATACCAACCAGGCGGCTGTACCAGCGCCGCCTGCGCGTCCTCGCGTCCGGCCAGGAAGTCCTTGGACAGCGGGGGCCGAATATAGGGGTGTTGGTCTTCGGTGCCGGCCAGCACTATTTCGCCGCTGTAGCCGCCCTGCCGCAGGGCTTCGGCAGCGGTGGCGCCGGTCAGCCCGGCTCCGGCAATGACGATCGGGTTCTCTGCCATGGCAGCGCTCCTTCAAAGGGCCGGCGGGCACTCTGCGGGCCATGCCCCGACGGCCGCCGATCTGATGGAAGCACCGGCAGCTGCCTGTTGGGGCAGGGCCAGATGTTCTAAAATGGTTATGTTCGACTTTAGAAATCCGTTCCGCATAAGTCAATGCACCTGCCACCGGAAAGGGCGCCATGACCGATCAGCCGCCACCCGGACTCTCGGCTGTCACCGCCTTGGGCGACGACGTTCGCCGCCGCCTGTTCGAATTTGTCCGGCACAGCGGCGAGCCGGTGACCCGGGACCAAGCCGCCGCCGCCTTGGATCTGCCGCGCAGCACCGTGTCCCTGCAGC
This sequence comes from Arthrobacter sp. Dra40, assembly GCF_059091905.1. NCBI lineage: Bacteria > Bacillati > Actinomycetota > Actinomycetes > Micrococcales > Micrococcaceae > Arthrobacter > Arthrobacter sp. Dra40. The sequence continues at coordinate 11,373 of NZ_JBNHHB010000013.1, read as the reverse complement.
TGGACGCACTGGCCGGGCACGGACTGCTGACTGTGGAGTTCCGCAAACTCAGCGGCAAATCCGGTCCGGGCTCCGGCCGCCCGTCGAAGGTGTACACGGCCGCGGTGCCGGAAGTCTCGGCCTCCGTACCGGAACGCTCCTATGACCTGGCCGGTGAACTGCTGGCCACCGCGGTGGAGGAATCGGCCAAGACGACGCGCCCGGCACACGAACTTGTAGCCGAGGCCGCCCGGGCCAAAGGCCTGGAACTCGGGGCCGGCACGGCCGGCATGGAAGCTGCACTGGCCTCGGCGGGCTACCGGCCGCTTCCGGATGCGGCCGGTTTTGCGTTGGGAAATTGCCCGTTCCACCTGCTGGCCCGGAGCCATACGCAGACAGTGTGCGGACTGAACCTGGCGCTGCTGGAGGGGATGCTGGACGGCTGCGGGGACCGGAACCACAGCGTCGCCGCCGATCCGGACGGGCCGTTCTGCTGCGCCAGGATCAACCGGCGCCGGCCCGCTTAGTGCACCGGCCCTCGTTATCTGCCGGCCCGCGTGATGCGTCCCGCCGGCCGTCCCACATGGTCGGCTGGGGCGCGGGCATGAGGGCATGTAAAATGTTGGCGTGCCCGTGTACCTTGACCACGCGGCGACCACGCCCATTCTGGCGCAGGCCCTGGCCGCACTCACCCACGAACTCAGCCGCAGCGGCAACCCCTCGTCGCTGCACGGCTCCGGCCGCCGTGCCCGCAGGGTGGTCGAGGACGCCCGCGAGACCATCGCCGCCGCAACCGGAGCCCACCCGTCCGAAGTGATTTTCACCTCCGGCGGTACCGAAGCGGACAATCTGGCCGTCAAGGGGCTGTACTGGGCGCGGCACGACGCCGATCCCCGGCGCCGGCGGATTCTGTGTTCGCCGGTGGAGCACCATGCAGTGCTGGACACGGTGGAATGGCTGGAAAAGCACGAGGGTGCCGAGGCGGTCTGGCTGCCGGTCGACGCCGACGGCGTGGTCCCGGTGGAGGCCGTGCAACGGGAAATCGACGCGGACCCCGCCGCCGTGGCTTTGATCACCGTCATGTGGGCCAACAACGAGGTAGGCAGCGTCCAGCCGGTGGCGGAGATTGTTGCCGCCGCCCAGGCGCACGGGATTCCGGTCCACTCCGACGCCGTCCAGGCCTTCGGCCACCTGCCGGTAGATTTCAAGGCCTCCGGGCTGGACACCATGGCCATCACCGGACACAAAATCGGCGGCCCGGTGGGCGTGGGCGCGCTGCTGGTCCGCCGGGACGTGAAGCTGACTCCCGTCCAGCACGGCGGCGGACAGGAACGCGACATCAGGTCCGGCACGCTGGACACCCCGGCGATCGCGGCCTTCGCCGCCGCGGCGGAGACCGTCGTCGGGCACTTGCCGGAAGAAGCCCAGCGGTTGGCGGGCCTGCGCGAAAAGCTCATTGCCGGCGTCGTACGCTCCGTCCCGGAGGCGGTGCTGCGGGGGACTCCGGACCCGGAACAGGTCGGCCGGCGGCTGCCGGGCAACGCGCACTTCACCTTCCCGGGCTGCGAGGGGGATTCGCTGCTGTTCCTGCTGGATCTGGCCGGCGTCGAGTCCTCCACCGGGTCGGCGTGCACCGCGGGAGTGCCGCGGCCCTCGCACGTCTTGCTGGCCATGGGGCTGAGCGAAGAGGAAGCCCGTGGCGCACAACGCTTCACGCTCGGGCATACAACCACCGAATCGGACGTTGACGCATTGGTAGCCGCGCTGCCGGAGGCGTACGCGCGGGCCAAAAAGGCCGGCATGGCCGGACACGTCTCCAGCATCCAGACCGCCGGTACGCAGGCGGACTGACCGGCGGAACGCTGGCTGTCGGCGCGAACGACTGTGGCGCTGCGGCTGACACAGACAACACATCAGTAGGGAAACGAATTCATGAAGGTACTGGCAGCGATGAGCGGCGGCGTGGACTCCGCCGTGGCAGCGGCACGGGCGGTGGAGGCCGGCCATGACGTGGTGGGCGTGCACCTGGCCCTGAGCCGGATGCCGGGCACACTCCGCACAGGCAGCCGCGGCTGCTGCACCATCGAGGATTCGCGTGACGCCTGGCGCGCCTGCGACATCCTGGGCATCCCGTACTACGTCTGGGACTTCTCGGAGCGGTTCAAGGAAGACGTGGTGGACGATTTCATCGCCGAATACGCCGCCGGCCGGACGCCGAACCCCTGCATGCGCTGCAATGAGCGGATCAAGTTCGCGGCACTGTTGGAGAAGGCGCTGGCGCTGGGATTCGACGCGGTATGCACCGGCCACTACGCCAAGGTGATCGAGGACGAGCACGGCAACCGCGAGCTGCACCGCGCCGCCGACTGGGCCAAGGACCAGTCCTACGTGCTGGGCGTCCTGACCCACGAGCAGCTCAAGCATTCCATGTTCCCGCTGGCTGAAACGCCGTCCAAGGCCGAAGTGCGTGCCGAGGCCGCGCGGCGCGGGCTCTCCGTGGCGAACAAGCCGGACAGCCATGACATTTGTTTCATTTCCGACGGCGACACCCGTGGCTGGCTGGCCGAAAAGATTGAGATGGAATCGGGATCCATCGTTGACCAGGACGGCCAAGTAGTCGGCGAACACGAGGGCGCCAACGCGTTCACCGTGGGCCAGCGACGCGGACTCAAGCTGGGCCGGCCTGCGCCCGACGGCAAGCCGCGGTTCGTGCTGGAGATCCGACCCAAGGAGAACAAGGTGGTGGTGGGGCCCGAGGCCCTGCTGGCCGTGGACCAGATGCGCGGCATCAAGGTTTCCTGGGCCGGCCTGCCGCTGCCCGAGGTCGAAGCGCAGACGGCATTCGACTGCATGGTCCAGGTCCGGGCGCATGGCGATCCCGTGGCCGCCCGGGCCCAGTCCGAGCTCGACGACGACGGCCGGCAGCAGCTGGTGGTGACGCTTATCGAGCCGATGCGCGGGGTGGCTCCGGGCCAGACCATGGTCCTCTACCAAGGGACCCGGGTGCTGGGCCAGGCAACCATCGATTCGGCGCGTTCGCTGAGCTGGGACCCGGCCAAGGTTTCCTGACGCACCGCCGGCGGGCTTCACACACGAGTAACCGGTGCCTTGCCGATGCGGGCCGAACCATAAACTGGGAACATGACCGACCCCCACCTTGCCGATGACTTTGACCCGACCGCCAGCTCCCTCTCCGACCAGGTGGCTCCCGAGGTGATGGCGGAGCTGCTGGCGGTGCGCGGCAGCATCGATAACATCGACGCCACGTTGGTCTATCTGTTGGCCGAACGCTTCAAGGCGACGCAGCGGGTGGGCTACCTCAAGGCCAGGCACAAGCTGCCCCCGGCCGACCCCGACCGCGAAACCGCCCAGATCGGCCGGTTGCGGCGGCTCGCCGAGGAGGCGCATCTGGACCCGGCCTTCGCCGAGAAATTCCTGAACTTCATCATCTCCGAGGTCATCAGGCACCACCAGGCCATCTCCGACGAGCACAACGGCGGCAACTGACATGACCGCAGGCTCCGACGCACCCGCTGCCGAGGTGCGGCCCAGCCAGGTGAGCGCCACCGGTCTGGGCAGCTGGCCCGGTACGGACCCGGCCGAAGCGGCCCGGATCATCCGCGGCGAACTCGGCGAACCGAACCTGCCGCATCTGGTGGAGCTGCCCGACCGCGGCGTCGGCTCGGACCCGGTTTCGCGGACCGCCGGATTGCTGGAGGAACTCTACATCGACCTCCAGCCGCATGGCTGGCGGCTGGTAGACCGCCCGGGGCAGGACCACCGCCGGGCTGTTTCCGCCTTGCGCACCGACCTGAACGTGCTGGCCGACGTGGTCGGTGCCGAAGACCGTCCGGGCTCACACTTCAAAGTCCAGCTGCGCGGACCGATGTCCTTGGCCGCCAATCTCTACCTCCACAACGGCGAACGTGCGCTCATCGACGCCGGTGCGCGGCGCGACCTCGCCCAATCGCTGGTGGCCGGTGCGGCAGGCCACCTCGCCCAGGTCAAAGCCTCGCTGCCGGCTGGCACGGAGCTGGTGGTCCAGCTGGATGAGCCGGAGATCGACGCCGTGCTGGCCGGGACCATTCCCACGGCCAGCGGCTACCGCACCCTGCGGTCGGTTGCGGCTTCGGAAGCATCGGCCGCCTGGGACCTGCTGGCTGCAGCCCTGCGCGACGCCGGTGCCGTGGAAGTGGTGGCCCAGGTTCCGGCCACGGATTCCGCCCTGGACGCGGTGGCCGCCAGCGGCTTGGACGGGTTCGCCATCCCGACCGGCGGGCTGAGCACCCGGCAGTGGGAAACCATCGCCGCGGCGGTCGAAGCCGACCGACGCATCTGGGCCGGCCTGATTGACCCCGCCACCGGAAGCATCCCGCAGGTCACGGCGCTCGTTGATTCAGTGGTGCGGCCGTGGCGGCAGCTGGGTTTGCCGCTCAAACGCCTGCCCCAGCTGCGGGTCACGCCGTCCGCCGGCTTGGCCGGATCTGCCCCCGATGCGGCTCGCTCGGTAGTGAAGCGGTTGACCCAGACCGCCGACGCGCTGAACCAGGTTGTCGCGGAGGACTGAGCAGGCCGGACGGGACCGTGCCCGACAACCGGGTGCACCGCGCTCAGGGCTGGGGCGATACCGAATAGGTGAAGGACCCGTCGTATTCGAGCACGGTTCCGAGCTGGCGTTGAATGACTTTCGTCCGGATCCGGAAGCGGCGTTCGGCTTCGTCCCACCATTGTTCGGTGAACGCCGCGGCCTCGAACAAGAGCGGCAGCCGGACCGAGCGGCGGCCGGCAATCAGGCGGCTGCGGCGCGAGACGATCCGCATGCGGCCATCAACCCCGACCGAGCACGTCACGTCCGTGAGCAGACGGCCGCTCCGGCCCAGCGCGCCGACGGCCGTGCCCAGGTTGTCGTCCCAGCCGGTCCGGTCCTCCATGATCCGGGTCCGGTTTTCGAAGTGGAGCGTTCTGACGGCGGTTAGCTGCGGCTGGCCGTTCGCACTCAGCGAGGCCCGGTTCTCGATGCTGAAGGGCACCTTGTGCTGGTACTCGGGGAACAACGCGTTGTCGCTGCTTGTCAGGCCCAGGAACGGCCGCAGCGCCGGAACCGGGCAGCCTGCCACATCGAACGTCCCGGAACCGACGCCGCTGACTGTTGCACCGTCGTCGTTCTCCGCAGCCACCGCGAGCGAGAAGTACTGCTGCAGTTCGGGCTGGAGCAGCGAGAAGTCGGGCCCCAGCGCACGTTGGTAGACAGACGCCACTGCATCACCGCCCGTGCCGGTCGGCCGGCCCGTGATGAGGCATTCCGGTGACGGGGTCCACGGCGGTCACAGCCTTCCGGCGGCTTTCAGCCGGATGTACATGTCGGCCAGCTGGGGCGGCAGTTCGTGCGGGGGAGCGTCCACCACTTCGGCGCCCAGCTGGCGGATCTGGGCGGCGACGGCGGCCCGTTCCAGCATGGCCCGCTCCGCGGCGGCCGCCCGGAACGTGTCGTCGGCGGTGTCGCGCACGGTGCGCAGCCGGTCGATGTGCGGATCGCTGACCGAGGCGACCACCACGGTGTGCTTGGCGGTCAGCTGGGCCAGTACGGGCAGCAGGCCCTCCTCGGCCGCCCCGGAATCCAGTGCGGTGAGCAGCACCACCAGGGACCGGTGCGATGACAGGGCGTGGATCTCGGCGGGTATCTGCGACCAGTCCGCCTCGATCAGCTCCGGGTCCAGCGGCGCCATGGCGTTGACCAGCTGGTTGAGCAAGTTGCCTTTGGCCCCGGAGGCGACCTTGGCCCGCGGCCGCCGGTCGTAGGCCAGGAAATCCACCCGGTCGCCGCCGCGTTCGGCGAGCACCGCCAGGAGCAGGGACGCCTCGATTCCGGTGTCCAGCCGCGGCTCGTCCTCGATCCGTGCGGCCGAAGTGCGGGAGGTATCCAGCACGATCACCACGCGGCGGTCGCGCTCCGGCCGCCAGGTGCGGACGACGACGGCCTGCCGCCGGGCGGTGGCGCGCCAGTCGATCGAGCGCACGTCGTCGCCGCGAACATAATCGCGCAGCGAGTCGAACTCGGTGCCGGCCCCGCGGATCTGCACAGCCACCCGTCCGTCCAGTTCGCGCAGCTTGCGCAGTTTGGAGGGCAGATGCCGTTTGGAATGAAAGGGCGGCAGCACGCGCAGCCGGCCCGGCAGGCTGATGGTCATCTGCCGGGCAGCGACGCCGAGCGGGCCGAGCGACCGGATGGCCACGTGGTGGGCCATGAGGTCGCCGCGCCGCTGGGGCGTCAACCGGACCTCGAGCAGCCTGCGTTCGCCCGGCGAAATCCGCACGCGCTGGTCGGGATTCGCGGCGCCGGCCGAGGGCTGCCAACCGTCCCGGACCACGGCGCGCAGCTGGCGGCGGCCATGGTTGGCCAGCAGCAGCTGGGCCGTGACTGATTCGCCCAGCCGGACATTTGCCGGCAGTCGCCGCTGCAGCCCCACCCGGCGCGGCGAAAGCGCCAGCGCCAGGTCAACGCCCACCGCCGCCGCCAAGAGCAGGCACCACGCTAGCGCCGTGGCCGGCCGCGGGAACAGCAGCAGCGGGATGATGCCCGCCAGGGCCAGCAGCACAAAACGCCCGGTAATCGCCACGGCGTGCTCAGCGGGGGACCGGCACGGTGGCCAGAATGCTCTGCAGCACGTCGTCGGCCTGCACGCCGTCCATCTGCGCCTCCGGCCGCAGGCTGACCCGGTGCCGCAGCGCCGGCAGGGCCAGCGCCTTGACATCGTCCGGGGTAACGAAGCCGCGCCCGTTGAGCCAGGCCCAGGCCCGGGAGGTGTTGAGCAGCGCGGTGGCGCCGCGCGGCGAGACGCCCAGCTGGAACGACGGCGCGGACCGGGTGGCGCGGACCAGGTCCACGATGTAGCCGACTACCTCGGGTGCGATCGCCACCCGGGCCACGGCGGCCCGGGCCTGGACCAGGTTTTCGGCAGAGGCCGCGGCCCGCACCCCGGCGCCCTGCAGGTCGCGCGGGTCGAAGCCCAGGCTGTGCCGGCGGATGATCTCGATCTCGGCGTCCCGGTCCGGCAGGTTCATGGTCAGCTTCAGCAAGAAGCGGTCCAGCTGGGCTTCCGGCAGCGGGTAGGTGCCTTCGTATTCCACCGGGTTCTGCGTGGCCGCCACGATGAACGGCTCGGGCAGCTTCCGCGAGGTGCCGTCCACCGAGACCTGGCGTTCTTCCATGGCTTCCAGCAGCGACGCCTGGGTCTTCGGCGGCGTGCGGTTGATCTCGTCGGCCAGCAGGATATTGGTGAATACGGGACCCTCGCGGAAACGGAATTCGGAGGTGTGCGTGTCGTAGATCATCGAGCCGGTAACGTCACCGGGCATCAGGTCAGGGGTGAACTGGATCCGCTTGGTATCAAGGCTGAGCGCGGCGGAGAGCGAGCGGACCAGCAGCGTCTTGGCCACCCCGGGCACGCCTTCAAGCAGCACATGCCCGTGCGAGAGCAGCGCGATCAGCATCCCGGTCACGGTGGAGTCCTGGCCCACCACGGCTTTGGCCACTTCGCCGCGGACATCGTGCAGGGCCTGGCGGAGGCGGTCGTCGTCGGAGGGCTGCGTGGCCACGGCGGGGCCGCCGCCGTACTGGGCCGCCTGCCGCTGTCCTGTCTGTTCGCTCATCGGTGCATTACCTCTTTCTCTAGCTGCTGAAGTTCTTGGGCCCAGGCCACCAGCCCGGCTTCGGTCCCGGGCGCCTCGTGGCGCAGGATGCGTTCCAGGTCCGCCCGTGCGCGGCCGCTGTTCCGGGCCACCGCAGCGACGACGTCGGCGCTGCTGGCTCCCGTGGGCAGGCGCAGGTGGGCGGCGAGTCGGGTCAAGGTGGCGGCGCGCAAGTTGTCCGCTGCATGATTCACGGCCTTGGCATTCTGGTAGAGCCGGGCGCGGCCCTCGATCGTCTCGGCCGAACGGACCAGGACCGGCAGCGGCTCGGACACCAGCGGGCCGAGCCGGCGCCCGCGCCAGAACATGGCGACGATGCCGACGGCCATCAGCCACAGGGACACCGGCAGCACCCATCCCGGCAACAGGCTCATCGGGTTGACCGGTGTGTCGGCCACGGGCATGTCCTGTGGTCCCGCCCGGTACCAGACCAGCCGGTCCGTGGCACCCAGGGTGTTCAGGGCCAGCGCCGCGTTGCCGGCCTGGACAATGGCTTCGTTGCTGAGCACATGTCCGGCCCCCAGCACCACGGTGGCACCGTCGTCGGACAGCACGTAGGGCGCGGCGTCCCCACCAGGCGTTTCGAAGGCGAAGCACATGTCGCTGCCGCCGCGGTAGGCGAGACCGCCGCGTGTGATCTCCCCGGCTCTGGTGGGGCCGGGGAGCCGGCAGTCGGCGGGCAAGTGCGCGCCTTCGGCCGGGACCACGCCGGCCGCCCGGACGCCGGGGGCGAGCGCCCGCAAGGCCTCGAAGCCGGGTTCAAGCAGCACCAGATGGTCGGCCTGTTTCTTCAGCGGTTCCAGCTGCTCCGCCGCCAGGTAACTGTCCGGATCATGGACTAGCAACGTGGCTCCGGCCGCCTGGAGTTGGTCGCGCGTTTCCTGCAGCGAGCCGGTGGCAACAACCTGCACGCCCTGCTGGCGGAGCACCTCGGCCACGGCCTTGGCACCGTTGGGTGCGGCATTGCCGGGCGAGAGGTCGGCACGGTCGGCCGCCGGGCCGCGCAGCAGCTCAAGGGCGACGACGCCGCAGAGCAGCACCAGCAAGACCAGCCAGAAGCTCCACCGGCGCAGCCGGTTGCGGAGCGTGGACCACACGCTGCCGCCGTCGCCGACCGTTTCCGGTTGGGACCCTGATGCGTGGGCCGCTGCTCCGCCGGCTGGGCTTCCGGCCAGGTCTTCGGGGACGGCTGCCGGTGCCGCGCTTGTTCCTGCCTGCCTCATCGCGGGACCGCCAGCGGCGGGATGGTGGCGTCGGCGGGGATGGGCGACGCTGCAGCCAAGGAGTCATCCAGTGCGGCCAACCGGTCGACATCCTCCGGGGAGGCAGGAACCTTGCCGTATCGCACCGAGTCGAAACGGTTGGCCGCTGTCCGCAGCCGTCCGGCCTCGGTGCTGAACGCAGCAGCGATCCCGGCGGCCGCCTCGTCGGCAGTCCGGCCCGGCTGAGCATCCAGCACCACGCGCTCTTCCATCGACCGCACCAGTGCGCGGAACCGCTCGGCGAGGGCTGTGTCCCAGTCGCCGCGGGCTGCCGCTTCACGGGAATTGCGGCGGTGCTCGTCGGCCGTGAGGGGCGCGGCGGCGTCGAAAATTTCTGCCGCTGCACGGCGCCGGGCGTTGCGCCGCGGCTTGACCACCCACACGGCCGCGCCGATCAACAACAGGGCGGCCAGGACCAGGAACAACGTGCCCAGATTCGGGCTGAAGCCGTTCAGCTGCGAGATCAGCTCGGCGAACCAGTCGAGGATCCCCTGCAGCACCGATTCCAACACTCCGGGGCGGGCGTCCTGGTATTCCTCCTTGGCCAGCTCGCGGACCAGCAGTTCGCGCGCCTCCTCCGGATCCGGGTTCACCAGGGCGGCGGCGAGCGCCAGTGCTGCCGGAACCACCGTCACGGCCCCCACGGCCCGGATCGCCCGGGTACCGCGGAGCCGGGCGTCGTTCCGGTGCCGAGTCCCGGAATGCTCCGGGTTTCCTGGCCGCCGGAAGCCTCGTGCTCGCGCAGCAGCACCACGTCGAACCCCTCGCGGCGGATCCGCAAGTCGATGTAGACCAGGGCGATCACCGCTGCCTGGAACGCGTAGCCAATGGCCGAGAAGATCGAGGACAGCAGCATCGAAGCCAGCGTGAGCGGTCCCATGGTGGACAGCATGCTCTCGGCCGACGTCGGATCGCCCAGCAGCGGTCCGGCCAGTCCAAGGATGAACGAAATCGGCATGCTGATGACGGATGTAATCACCGTGACGATGATGGTGCACAGCAGGATGATGCCGAACGTCCGCCACCAGCTGCGGTTGGTCAGCTGCCAGGACCGGGCGAGCGCGTGGAAGAGCGGTGCACGTTCCATGATGATGACCGCCGGGGCCAGCATCAGCTTGATGCCGATCCAGATGGACACCGCCGTCAGGGCGAGAATGATCAGCACAATGATCCAGACCGAGGACACGCCCAGCTGGTCGGCCAGGAAGAACGAGCCGGCAACGATCACCACCAGCGCAACAGCTGTCAGGGCCAAATACAGCAGGCCCAGTCCCGCCAAGGCACCGATCCGGCCCTTGGCCAGTGCGAACATCAGGCGGAAGCTGGTTTTCTGGTTGACCGCTGCCCTGGCCGTGGGAATGGCGAGCACGCCTTGCAGGATTAGGACTCCCACGCTGGACAACAGGCCGAGGACCAGGGAGGAGATGATGATGGAGAGGCCGAAGGCCAGCGCGGATTCATCCGTGAGTTCCTCGTTGGCCATGACCTGCAGGCCGCCGAAGGCCGAAATGATCAGTCCGCCGACCAGCCAGGCCAGCGCGCTGACCACCACTTGGAGCAGAACCGCCGTGCCGAAGACGGCCGCGGCGTTCTTGCGGGCAGCTTGGAAAGCGCCGTCGAGGATCTCGCCCACGCCGAGCGGACGCAGCGGGATGACGCCCGGTTTCGGCGGCGCCACGTAGCCTCGGTACGGACCGGGGCCGGCCGGCGCCGGCCAGCCGCCGCCTTGCTGGCCCTGCCACGATCCAGGCTGCTGTCCGACGGGTGCGGGCTGTCCCCATGCCTGACCTGGTGCAGGTTGTGCCGACGGCTGGCCGGATGTGGGTTGTCCCCACGGCTGCTGCTGGTTCCATCCGGGCTGGGCGGGCGGTGGCTGCTGGCCCGGCTGCGCCCACGTCGGTTGCTGTGCGGCAGGTCCAGGCTGTCCCCACACCGGCTGCTGACCCCACGCCGGCTGCTGGCCCCAGGCCGGCTGACCCGGCTGTCCCGGCGCTGCCGGCTGCCCCCAGGGCGGCTGCCCGGCCGTATCCTGCTCGCCCGGCCGCTGATGACCGGCGTCATTGCCGTGCCCGGCCGGTTCGGAACCTCCACCGCCGTGGGAGCCGGCGCCGCCGGAGCCCTGCCGCTGCGGATCCCTGCTGTCATGCCCGGCGTCGTTGGCCCCGTGGCTCATCGCGTTCCGTCTTTCTGATCTCGTGTGGCCGACTGCGGGAGGCCGTCGGCGAAGTGTTAGCCTCTCATCAGCCTATAGTTTCGGTCCGTGACTTCCTAGAATCCCGGGGCGGGCCCGGCCGTGGGTTCGCTTTTGGTGCGCCCGGTGCGCCGTTGCGGCAGGAACTCGGTGACATAGGGGACAATTAGGAGATATGAAGGCACGCATTCTGGTCGTAGACGACGACGAGGCCCTGGCCGAGATGATCGGCATCGTGCTGCGCAACGACGG